>CANHWS010000091.1 GCA_947464365.1 Cytophagaceae bacterium
CTTGCTGCTTATTGAGCTCCTCCAATATGGTTTCGGCTATTGCACCGCCATATTGGGGCTCCGTACCTGTGCCCATTTCGTCTATCAAGAAGAGGCTACGTTTGGTTACCATCTTCGTGAAGTAGAGCAAGTGCTTGAGGTGACTGCTGTAGGTACTGAGGTCATTCTCAAGGCTTTGTTCGTCACCAATGTCGATGAACAGGGAGTCGAACAATCCCATCTGGCTGTTTTCCTGCATCGGCACCAGCAGTCCACTTTGCCACATATACTGTATCAGGGCAACAGACTTGAGCGCTATGGACTTGCCACCCGCATTAGGCCCAGATATTATCAGGATACGTTGCTCACCGTCAAGTTTGATATCCAACGGGGTTACGGTTCGGCCTTGTTTCCCAAGGGTAATGTGCAGCAAAGGATGTTTGGCTCGGTACCAGTCTAACCCCGGCTGTTTAGAGCTCGGAGGCTGGATGGAGTCTGTCATCTGTGCAAAGCGTGCCTTAGCCCTGATGAAGTCTAACATCCCGAGGTAGGTACAAGCCTTGATCAAGGACGGAACCTGAGGACGCAAATAATTGGTTAACTTGGTCAGGATTCGAATAATCTCGCGGCGCTCCTCATATGTCAGCTCCCTGATAGCATTGTTGGACTCCACGACCTCAGCAGGTTCGATAAAGACAGTCTGCCCAGTGGCCGACTCGTCATGGACAAAGCCCTTGATCTGGCGCTTTTGCTCGGCCCTGAGCGGAATCACCAACCGACCACTCCTGATGGTCAGCTCGGCATCTTCTGCCACCATATCCTGTGCCTTGAACGACTTGAGCAAGGTGTCCAGTTTGCGCCTTAAGCCGGTTTGCTCCTTGATGAGGTTGCGCCTGATCTGTTGCAGCTCGGTACTGGCACTGTCACGCACCTGACCATTGTCATCAATAACCTGGCTGATGCGGCTAACCAAGCCAGACTCAATCCCGACAAAACCACCAAGGGCTTTAAGCTCGGGAAATGACTCAGCTGGTTGTTTCTGAAAAAAAGTATGGAGGGCTGCAATCGTAACGACTGTAACCCTGACCTGGTTCCACTCGGCTTGATCCAGAAAAGCATTCTCGATCTCGGCCTTGCGCAGAAGCGGCAGGATGTTGTAGTAACCACCAAAGGTAAAGTCGGCACCACTACCAAGTACATCGACCATTTCCTTAGTCTGGGTCGTGAGCTTCAGGACGGTGTCGTACTTGAAGCTTGCCTGTAGTTTGTCAACGAATTGCTGGCCTAAGGTGCCAGCACATTGGTCTTTAAGATGTTGTCTGATCAGGTCAAAACCTACTTTGACCTCAAACTGAGCTGGATATACCATGTATGTTGTTGTGGCAAGGATACTAGGCCGATATTGGCCCACAGCAGCTGCTTATACACAGCCACAGAGACATCCTCGGCACAAAGATAGGGCCTTGAGGAGGTCAATATCTAAACCACAAACCGAACTGGGGACGCTAATGTTGCCATTTTGGCCCTAAATTGCGACCCCCACAACGCCAGCGATGAAGTTTGCAAAGTACATGGGCCTAGCCCTCCTGATTATACTAATAGACCAGTCGGTCAAACTATTGGTGCATTTTAATATGCCAATGGGCGAGCTTGGCGAAATCAAGGTCCTAGGAGACTTCTTTAAGTTACACTATACCCTAAATCCCGGTATGGCCTTTGGGGTAGAGCTAGGCTCTGCTTATGGCAAACTTTTCTTGACCGGCTTTAGGCTATTGGCCATGGGTGGCATCGTCTATTGGCTTCACCTCCTGATCCGGCAAAATGCCCCTACTGGTCTACTGATCTGCCTCTCGATGATTTTGGGTGGAGCCGTAGGCAACCTAGTGGACTCAATTTTTTACGGTATTTGGCTCAATAATGCACCATTTGATGCTGTTAGTCCTTGGTTCCATGGTCAGGTCATCGATATGTTTTACCTCGATCTCTGGAAAGGCTACCTACCAACATGGTTCCCTTTGATGGGTGGTGAGTGGTATTCGTTATGGCCGATATTTAACGTGGCAGATGCCAGCATTTTTGTGGGCATTTTTACCATCCTGATCTTCCAGAACAAATTCATGGCTCAGGCACCAAAGTATACTAGCAATACTTAAGACTAGGTCAATTGTCCAATGCCCAAGGCCATAAGTCCTCGCCAACATACCCAAAGCGAAACAGATCGTCATGCACCCCAATCAGCTGATCGATAGCCATAGGCATCAGGGAATGCGCCGGCAGCTAATGCTACAGCTTCGTGATAAGGGCATAAAGGATTTGCGAGTGCTAGAGGCCATGAACCTCATCCCTAGACACTATTTTTTTGACCCTGGGTTTGTAGAACACGCCTATCAAGATAAGGCATTCCCGATCGATGCGGGCCAGACGATTTCACAACCTTATACCGTTGCCCGCCAAACAGAGCTGCTGGAGCTCAAACCGACAGACAAGGTTTTGGAGATCGGCACTGGTAGTGGCTACCAATGTGCCGTCCTGTGCGCGATGGGCATCAAGACATATAGCATTGAGTACATCGAGGTTTTGCACCGCAAGGCTGGTCTCATGCTCGACTACATGGGCTATCACCCTACTCTTTTTCTTGGGGATGGGTCCAAAGGCATACCCTTGTATGCACCGTTCAGCAAGATTCTGGTCACTGCTGGTGCACCTACTATCCCACAGCTTTTGATCAATCAGCTAACGATAGGAGGATTATTGGTCATCCCGATAGGCGACCAAAAACAGCAGCGGATGTTTCGATTCCGCAAGCTAGCGAATGGTCAAGTCGAGCAAGAAGACCACGGCGCATTTAGCTTCGTGCCCTTGGTTGGTCAGCAAGGCTGGCGATAAGGTCCTTAGGGCAACCAATCGTTGGCATCGAAGCAAGCCCCTATAGCTGGAGATAAAATGGTGCTAACAAATCCGCAAACCAGTCCGAATATTGATGAGGATGTATTGACCCCATTTGTTTGATGGATTGCTCGGTACGGATGGGTGGCAATAGTAAATCCTGCGGCCGACCATGGTTACAAATCAGATGCGCATATTGCCTAAAAACAGGTCCCTCGCCACTGTTTCGCACGGACAGGATCTCCGATAGGACATAATCTTCAGGCAATAGCATCAGAAAGATATCCATCTCAGCTGGCGGCAAGAGAACAAAAATATTGGTTTGAGGCTTAGCGTTCCGGTTGCAGAACTCGACAAGGTCATTAAGACTGAATGTGTCATTATGCAGGGCTGCATTGCGTGCCTTATTACCGGCCTTTAGCGATCCCTGAAAAAAAGGAGGATTGGCAACTATGAAGTCAGCTGAACTTGGCAACTCAGGAAACTCATATTGCCTGGCGTCAACCTGTAAGGTTGTTATGGATGAGGCCCAATCTGACCGTTCAAAATTTTCAGTCGCCTCCTGATAAGATGGCTGATCAAGCTCGATTGCGGTGAAATCTAGTTTCAAGGTCGATTTTGCAGCAATTGGGCTCAGTACTTGTGCCAACATTAGGGTCAAGAGACCAGTGCCAGTACCAACATCTAATGTCCTGATTGCGGTATCAGGGCATGCATCATCCTGGATCTGGGCCGCAATGATATTAGCCGACCATGCCCCAAGGATACAGGCATCTGTACAGACCTTAAGGGCTGACTGGTTCTGGTCTATCCTGAACTGCTTAAACTGAAAATAATTATTAGGCAAAATGTCTGGTATAAGGCATGGAGCAACATAACCCCACAATCCGAAAGATAGCCATTTCTTGACCACATCGGTATTTCGACTTAACCACCAACTTGCTCCTTAAGCGACTGAACCAACCCATCCCAGAGCTCCTCAAGCTCTTCGTGATCTTCCATTGCGCTGTTGTCGATGACCTTGAGATAGACTGACTGGGTCATATCATTGTGGTCCAGCCGAAACTCAATGTAGGAGGACTCATCATCCTGCATATCGTTATGCCGGACAAAATCAAACTTGGTGTGTTTGTTTAGTTTCTGGATCGTAAGCTTGGCCCAATGGTCTGTATTGTCCCAGACGAAGTTGTATCGGTGGTTGATGTTATCGACCACCACCTTGTCGCAAAACCAGGCCTGCATTCCGCTAGCGGTGCTGATGTAAGGATACAACAACCTTGGCGAGGCCCTAAACTCATACTCCTTGACAAATTTGTACATCGGCATCGTTGGCTAGGCAAAAGAAAAATAAACTCTAAAGCAGGTGTGTTTCTGTAGTAAAGGTTACCCACTAGGTTTCGCAATAACGCCAAATCACCAAATAAAAGCAAGGTATAGCCCTACATTTTCGGTAGCCAATATTAAGTAACCCCCAGATAATGGTCAGTTAATATCAAATATCAATCCTCCCAGTTAGTTTAGAACGATAACGTTCGACCTGATTAAATCGGTCATTCGGCCTGTACAATCGACTGATAGTCCTTAACTTTGCAATCCCTACGGAGCCACGCTAGTAATGGCACATTCTCTCCGAACGGACTAAACAAGCAAATTGCATGGCTAACAACCGCACTTTTACGATGATCAAGCCTGACGCTGTCAACAACGCAGGCGCTATCCTCAAGATGATCCAGGAGGCTGGCTTCCGTATCGTCGCCCTTAAACAAACACGCCTGACTGCTGAGCAAGCTGGTCAGTTCTATGCCGTTCATGCGGAGCGCCCCTTCTACAAAGACTTGGTGAGCTACATGAGTAGTGGTTTGATCTTCCCTGCCATTCTAGAGAAAGACAACGCTGTTGCTGATTTCCGCAAGTTGATCGGCGCTACCAACCCAGCCCAAGCTGAAGAAGGTACGATCAGGAAGATCTTTGCCCAAAGCATTGAGGCCAATGCCATCCACGGAAGTGATAGCGACGAAAACGCTGCCATTGAAGGTGCGTTTTTCTTCGCTGGTACAGAGCAGTACTAGTCTGCCTAAAGGGCAATGTTTAGCTCAAAATTTTGAGGGTACCTTTGGCAACAAAGGTACCCTTCTTATTTTCACAAACGGAGCTAGCAACCTTCCTAAACAACCAATCCACCATCTAGATGCAGACAGCCTATCAAGAGATCACGGCCATGCGCAAAAGTGGCCAGCTTGCAGAGGCGGCTGCATTAGCACATCAAGCACTGATTGAGTTCCCGCAAGACCTTTGGTTGCGTCGTGCTGCCGCTTGGGTTTTCTATGACGAACTAAAACGTGCGATCTATAAAGTTGATCTGGCCGCTGTTGACCATTGGTACCTAAAGTTAAAGTCCCTATGCCTGCCGGACGACGAGGCAGTATTCTGGCAATCAGTATGGAACCAAATTGGCGAACTGCTGATCAGGCTAGGGCAACTAGGCCAATTTGATGCCTTTGACCAAATCTTGGCCTATACCACTACCCTTCCAGTTAATCGACCTAGCGAAGTCTATAGTCATTGGCTAGAACAAGTCCTGATAGCTGGTCGCCATTGGGATCAATTGGCGGATTTCATTATCGACTGGGACTTGGCCAACTTACAACCAGAAAATTACGTCCCACCCGTCCATGACGATGGTAGCACAGGTTTGGCATTGGCCGAAGATGCCCATATCAGTCTCGCTAGAGCACTCTTGGCATCACCCGATCAGGAGGAGGGGGAAGATGAAATAACAAGCCTGCTGCCTATTTGCCTCATGCTCCTAGACCGACTTGTGGCCCATCATCCACGCTATCAATATGCTCCGTTTTATATCACAAAAATATTGATAAGGCTAGGGCAAACGGCTGAGGCCATAAAGCGAGCAAACGCCATTTGCGTTGACAATCCCTACGTATTTTGGGCCTGGCGCAATCTGGCTGAGTGTTATGCAGTGACTGACCCTGATCAATACATCTTAAATCTCCAGAAGGCTGTAGAGGTCGGCACCCAAAAACAGGGTGGACCATTTGCCCAATCTGATGCCGACAAACTGGGCCCAACTAGGTTAGCCCTAGCCACTGCCTTGCTGGACCGTGGAGATAAACCAGGCGCTGCTGAGGTTTTGCGTCAATACAGAGCTGATGCCGAAAACAGGCAAAAGCCGCTACCAAAACAATACGAACGGCTAGCTAGTCGCACTGCTGGCTGGTGATGTAACAAACCCGTTTCGACCCTAATATGTGGGCAAATGCCTCAGTAGAATGTGCAGTGATTGAAACTATGGTCGACATCTCTAAAACAAAAAATCCCCGTAGCACAAACTACGAGGATTTGGTGATCGTGACCCCTACTGGATTCGAACCAGCGACCTTTACCATGTCAAGGTAACGCTCTAACCAACTGAGCTAAGGAGTCAAACTAGGAGGTAAAATCCCGTCTGAGAGTACATATTTCTCGAACGGGCTGCAAAGATAACAACGGAAAACAAAAATCCTAGGACAGGGCCATAAAAACTAACCAGCTTGCTATCCAGGCTAATCCTGTCATGTAGATCAGCTGCGCCATTGGCCATTGCCAGCTATTGGTCTCCCGATAGGTAACGGCTAGGGTACTCATACACTGCATCGCAAATAGGTAGAAAACCAATAGCGAAAACGCCAAAGCTGGGGTGTACATCGGCCCACCAGTTTCAGGATCACGCTCGGCCTGCATCCGGGCCAAAACTCCTTGGGTGTTCTCGGCATCGTCCCCTAGGCTATAGATTGTACTCATGGTGCCAATAAAAACCTCACGGGCTGCAAAGCTTGTCACGAGGGCTATGCCAATCTTCCAGTCAAAGCCAAGTGGACGGATAGCGGGCTCAATGAGTTTGCCAAGGCGACCAGCGTAGCTAGCTTCTAGCTTGGCAGCTTGTACCACCGTTGCCTCGCTCATGGCTGAGTCCGAAGTAGCGACATAACTAGCCTGCGCTTTACTGGTAGCCACCTCTATGCTATCACCAGGCCCATAGCTGGCCAACACCCATAGCACAATCGAGATGGCCAAGATCACCTTGCCAGCCTCAAACACAAAAGACTTGACACTATTGACGATGGTATAACCAACGTTGCTCCATTTGGGCACTTTGTAAGGCGGCAGCTCTAGTACGAAAAAGGAGGTCTGCTCCACCTTTTTGCTCCGGACCAAAATGCTATGCAAAACTTTAGCACTGACCAGGGCCGAGAAAAACCCAACCAAGTATAAACCCATCAGGGCAAGTCCTTGTAGGTTGAACAAGCCCAACCAATGGACGTTTGGTACAACTAAGGCAATCAGGACGGTAAAAACCGGCAACCTAGCCGAACAGGACATCAGTGGGGTGACAAATATGGATACCAAACGGTCACGCTGGTTGTCTATGCCACGGGTACTCATGATAGCAGGCACAGCGCAAGCCACACCCGAAATCAGAGGCACTACACTTTTGCCATTTAGGCCAAAGCGACGCATAAGTCGGTCCATGATGAAGACAACACGGGCCATATAACCCGTTTCTTCCAGCACCGAGATAAACGCAAACAGGATGGCAATCTGAGGGATGAAAACAAGTACTCCTCCAAGGCCCGCCAAGACACCGTTCGTAATCAGGTCAGCCACAGGGCCATCTGGCAATATCGCCTTGACTAAATCCGAAAGGGCTGACATTCCAAAATCGATCAGGTCCATAGGGTAGCTGGCCCAGGTATAAATGGCCTGGAACAACAAGAACAGTATCCCCATGAAGATCGCAAAGCCCCAATACTTGTGGACAAAGTAATTGTCTAACCGATAGGTCCATCGACTTTGAGACTGCTCCTGAAGTGTAACCGCAGAGGCTACCAACTTGCTGATAACAGAGTAGCGAGCGATGGTTTCGGCGGCTTGAAAACTCTGCCCAGTAAAGCCGAGCCGTGTTGTGGCATCATTTAGCCATTGGCGTTGCGACTCCGTGATGGTCGTCATGCCACCATACTGCTGGGCCAAATGGAACGCGAGATAGTCAGACTTAAGTCCAAACTCGGCCTTGACCTCCGCCACTAGGGCCGGAGCAAACACATTGGTGTCGAACAACTTGCGCTGGACGGCTGTAGGTGGATTTTCGAGCAGTTTTTTGAGCTGCCCAACGCCCTCACCGTTCCGGCTATTGAGTTTGATTACAGGTAGCCCCAATGACTTACTCAGGATTTGCTCGTCGATCGTGATGCCTGCTCGACTTGCTACGTCGATCATGTTCAGGACCAGCACTACCGGCAGCCCAAGGTCAGCCACCTGAGTGAACAACAACAAGTTGCGCTTCAGGTTGCTGGCATCGGCCACCACTATGATAAGCTGAGGGTAGTCAGGGGCGACATAGTTATAGAGGGTGTCAAACACTACACGCTCGTCCAGACTTTTCGGATAGAGACTGTAAGTGCCGGGCAGGTCAATCAGTTTACACTGTTTGCCACTCTCTAGGCTGAATGTGCCAATCTTCTTTTCGACAGTCACCCCAGGGAAGTTCCCGACCTTTTGCCGCAGACCAGTAAGCAGATTGAACAACGTACTCTTGCCAGCGTTCGGATTTCCGACTAGGGCAAGAGTAAGGTGTTGATTGCTGGGCATTTGGTGGTCCTGAGTGACTGGGAGTTTGTAAAGCTGAGGAGTATCTGGCAGGTCCCCGCCTATCGCAACAGAACTGTGCTAGCCTCATCTTTCCGCAGCGAAAGGTTATAGCCTGCTACATGAAAATAGAGAGGATCCCCCATTGGGGCAGACCTAACCAGGGTGATCTCGGAACCGGGAAGTAGGCCCATCTCTAGGAGCTTAAGCGAGAGTCCCTCATTGCTGAATCCGTCAATGACACCTGTTTCGCCTTGTTTGAGGGTTGAAGCAAGTTTTTGACGGTTTGGCATGGTGCTGTTGGACTGACTATTACTTTTGGTCAGCCCTGTTTTATCAAGACTGATTCTAAGCTGCAAGGTAACACCGAGAGACCAAAAGTCAATCATTACCATAGCCATTTGCTTTTTTTAGTGCCGAGGACAACCTATCGAAAAACCGTCTTATCTACCTAGGTAGGTTGCCAAAAATACCCAAAGCAGTTATGTCAGCAAGCCAACAGTTACCTATTCCGGGCTAGATTCCAAACCACCACGTACTAGCAAAACGTCAGATTTTGCCGTACCTTCGTGTCACAATAGGTGCAACCCAGATCGGCCATTTTTAAGGGCGCGTCTGGAATGCTGAAAATGGGAATGCCGTCATTAAGCGGCAGCTGTACCCGCAACTGTAAGCTATCAGCTCATGGTCATTCAGTAGGGAATCTAGCATGGTTAGACCCTACCTCCACTGAAGTCCTGCCTAAGCAGTCTTTGGGAAGGAGTGACCACCGAGACGCAAGCCAGGAGACCTGCCTTTTGCAAATTTCCTTCAACAACTGCCTCGGGAAAAAGGCTTGTGCGGGGTCATCGCATGGTGTTTTGTTGGCCTATGGGTCCTCAATCCCCCTGTTTTTGACTTTGTAACAAATGGTCCCTGTTAGCAGACAATTGGTTACAAGTCCTCGTGATCCTGATACCCACTGCATTTGGCAACAAAAACAAACCCCAAGTATTCTTGGTGTTCATGTTGTTACTCTCTACACTTGGCTCAGGAGTAATGGGGCAACAATTACCCTTAATGCCTGACACAGGCAAACCTGTCCAGAAATTGGTGATCGAGAGCATAGGACTAGCTAAGCCAGAAGGTAGTGCTCCCCACACAGTCGGCAATCAGTATCGTCTCCAGCTTAACCAAGCCTCATCGACCAACCCAACAACGCAAGCCCTATTTTTAGTGCCAGGCCTCCAAGTGCGAGATTATGGTGGCATTGGTGGCCTGAAAGCAATCTCCAGCAGAGGTTTAGGGGCTGAGCATACCCAAGTCAGCCTAAACGGAATGCCAATCGGCGGCAATAGCCTAGGCTACACCGATTTCTCCCTTATCCCGTCAGCGCTCTTGGCTTCCCTAATGGTCAGCAATGGGGCGGTAAATAATGCCAGAGCCGAAGGTACGGCAAGCCAACACACCGGAGGTCCTCACATTGACCTCAGAACCAGTACAAACTCAGCCACGAAACTGCAGGTAGGCTTGGAGGCTGGCTCATTTGGTTGGCTGAGCCCCCATGCCCTTGGGCGGTTAACGCATCAGGTCGGGAGTTACCAGCTCAGGTCACATTTGGGGATACAATACCAACAAGCCAAAGGCGACTACCCTTTTAGTTACTCTATAGGCAATGCCGTCCTGAAAGATACTAGGACTAACAGTGGCCTTTGGTCAATAGGCCTTGCTGGTGGGCTGATGTTAGACAAGACACCTAAGCCAGACAGTTTTAAGGACCTCAAACGCTTGCAATGTCAGGTAGGGATTGACTATTATTTTAATCAATCCATGCGCCAACTGCCAGGGGCTGTGGTGCTGTACAATCTCTACAGTGGTCAAACTTTGGCCCAGAACCAAAGTAGCGTTTCAGCCTTTAGCAAGGTCGTCCTTAACCAGGGCAGCTCAGTGCATTTCCGCATCACCCACCAGTCAGACAACACACACTACCGCGACCCTGCCTACCTCAATGGTACTGGGGGGGTTGACAATAAATATTTCTGGAACAGTATAAGTGCCTCTACTTCTGCCGATTACACTTACAATGGCCTGAGCCTCAGCCCTCAACTTGATCTGGATCTGCAATATTTGGGTTTTGGCCCCTCTGCCACAGATTCGTACCAACAAAGCCCTAAACGTACAGTCTTGATGCCGCTAATTAGGATGGGATACCAGCCAAAATGGGCAGCAGATGGTTTAGGTTTGTTCGCTACTGTCAGTCGATGGGTACTACGCGAGACGCCCGGACGATCAGATGCCGAACAAATGCAACAAGATTTGCCTACTGTCGGCTCCATTGGGCTAAACGCCCAGATACTTGATCAGGAGCGCCTAAGCTTGACCATTTCACCAATAAGCAAATGGCATAATCGGCTCCCGACCATGGCCGAGCTTTATTATGGCCAATCTGCAATGAGGCAACTGAATCCCGAAAAAGTCTGGATGACAAGTCTGACCACGGACCTCCACATCCGATGTCACCCAGACAGGGGTAATTATGTCAAGTTGAAGGCAACAACCTTCTATCAACGTAACCAAGACAAAATCATTGCCATACCTACTCGTGACCTGTTCATTTGGTCGATCCAAAACATCGGGCTGGCAGAAGGATATGGGATCGAGACCTTCGCCGAAGGCAACTGGCAACTAAGCAAAAATTGGTTGGCGCATTTAACAATCTCCTATACATACCAGCAGCTACAGGACCGAAGCAACCCCAGTAGTGATAACTATGGTGGTCAACTACCCTACCTCCCTGTGGCCACTGGTGGTTTCAAGGTCGAGGCAGGCAACAAATATATCCAGCTAAGCTGGCAAACCTTTATTTCCAGCTATCGGTATAGTCTGGCCCAGAACATCAGGGCCAACCTGCTGCCAGGTTATGTGATCAACGATTGTAGCCTGACCTACCGATTTGATGTAGGGGCCAAAAATAGACATAAGGATCAGCCAGAATCCAGATTTGTTGCCTGCTTAGGAGTCAACAACTTAATCGACACCCAATACCAAGTTCTTCAGAGTTTC
>CANHWS010000092.1 GCA_947464365.1 Cytophagaceae bacterium
AAGACCTCATTGCGCTTGTGCGAGGTCAAAGGCATTGGGTAGAGATTATTCGCAGGGTCATCCTGTACGATTAGTCCTGGTGTTTCTGACCAAAGGGCACGCACCTCCTCCAGATCAAAGTCTTGCTTCAGCTCCACATTAACGGACTCAGAGTGGCCACCCATCACAGGGATCCGAACTGCAGTAGCAGTGACCTTAATGGCATCATCCTGCATGATTTTGCAGGTTTCGTTCACCATTTTCATCTCCTCCTTCGTGTAGCCATTCTCCAAGAAAACATCGATATGTGGCAGCACATTAAGATCAATGCGGTGTGGATAGACGGGTACATATCCTTTTTCGCCCGCACGCTCCGCCATCAGCTGATCGACTGCCGCCTTGCCGGTCCCGGTGACACTTTGGTAGGTACTGACCACCACCCGCTTGATGCCATACCTTTTGTGTAGCGGCTGCAACGCAACTACCATCTGGATCGTGCTACAATTCGGGTTCGCAATGATCATGTCCTCTTCGGTCAGGACCTCAGCGTTGACCTCTGGCACAACCAGCTTTTTGGTTGGGTCCATGCGCCACGCACTGCTATTGTCCACCACCCGGATGCCAGCCGCTGCAAACTGAGGCGCCAATAGTGTCGATACCGAGCCACCAGCCGAGAAAATAGCCACATCAGGCTGCATACTGATGGCAGTTGGCGCATCAACAACAGCATAGTCCTGCCCCTTAAAAGCCACCACCTGCCCAACAGACCTAGCCGAAGCCACAGGGATGATCTCCGCAACTGGCAAGCCACTTTCGGCAAGCACCGTCAGGATCTCGGTCCCGACAAGGCCAGTAGCCCCAACAATCGCAATCCGGAGGCCTTTGCGAACGTATGCTGGATGATTTAGTGAACTATCGGATGGATTATCGCCGAAGAGGTGAGACATGGTTGTATTTATCTGAGAGTACTTTGTCTGGATTATTATAGCAGAGGGGCGGCTATCGGACAGCTGCTTTATTGACTTCAGGATCCTGAGCTAGCCCTATGGACATGATATCGCTGCGGGCCGCAAATTTAGGGCCTGGACTAGGGATTTTCGCAGACATTTTTGCCGCAGTTGTTCGTTATGACGATAACTGAAGAGTGCATCACCTCGTTATCTGGCCCAACAAATAACCACAAGTCAGCATGCCCACATTATGGACACCAGACAGACCAATCCTTCGCCATATCAATTCAATGATCAGAAAACAGTAATTTTAGCCGATTTTTGGTTTCACCTTGTTGCCCAACCTAAATAAGCATACAAGCCCCCAAACCCCAAGCACATTTTTTGCCCCAGCTATGTCCACCTCTATTCAACATCCCAATGCCAAGGACCTGTCATTATTTGGGTCCAGACGGATGCCTAGGCAAGGGTCAACAGTGCTCGGCCTTGTCCTGATATCCTTGTGCCTCCTGATGGCCCCTCGGATGGCGATGGCCCAAGAGGACATCTACCTCAAGCCCAGCCCACAACCTGCCAGCACCCCAACCGAAATCGACCCACCCAGCAGCAACAGGGCCAACCAAAATGCAGCTGTGCCAGATAACAAACCCCTCAGCAGAAACATCGGCGCCGATGCACCAGAAAAAAAATTTGGCCTAACTGCCTCTATGCGCACAGGCATCAACCAGTTCAACCTCATCGAAGCCTTTTTCTTCAACAACGTAACCTACCAAGCCGAAGTAGGTTTTGCACAATATGCCGGCCTCCAATGGGACATCGGCAACGGTATCATCCTGAGTGGCGAAATTGGCTATTGCCAGAAAAATGCCGGCCGATCCATCTCCAAGAACGGTCGCTCTGATACCATTTTCAAAGAGTCCCTCAACCTGCACTACTTTTCAATGCCACTGATGGTAGAGTACAGCTACCTCAGCAACCCCAGTAAAGGCTCGTACTTTGCTGGCATCGCTGGCATTGAGGTTAACCTCTTAACGGGTGGCCAACTGATCTCTCGTACAGCGGCCTACCCTGGCATCTTATTTGGTATCAGTGCCGAAAACACCATCCGAAACGTCGAGATCGCTGGCGTCGTCGGCATCAAAGCCGGCTTTAGGGTGGCCCCACGACTCGATCTTTTTGGTCAACTAGCCTTGATCAGGAGTTTTTCTTCCATCAACAACGGTGCCTTCACAAACAATACTGGCATCGTCTACGATGTTTTGATGAGCGGTTTCTCCCTCAGTGTTGGTGCCCGCTACCACATCTTTGACAAACGATAAGGCCAACAAAGATCAAATTAGTAATCGTGATTACATATTTAGTAACCGAGATTACCAACATGGTCCTATCAAAGTAATTCCAAGTGCCAGATCATAACCAGATATTGACCTTCTGGTAACATTAAACCACTACTTTTAGCCCATAATCTCACCTGAAGGAAATACCATAACGTGAATACACATTACAAAACCATCGTCCTGAGCGACGTACACCTCGGCACTACAGGCTCAAAAGCGAAGGAGTTGGTTAACTTCCTGAAGATGCATAGCTGCGACAAGCTGATCCTTAACGGCGACATTATCGACGGTTGGCAGCTCAAGAAGTACGGCATCTGGAAGAAAAAACACACCAAGTTTATCCGGGTTGTAATGCGTATGATGGAGGACCACAACACCCAGGTCATCTACACCCGTGGCAACCATGACGATTTCCTGGACTCGTTTATCCCATTGGCGTTAGGTAAAAACTTCACCCTACAGCGCGACTATATCCACGTCAGCCATGGTCGGCGGTTCTTGGTCACGCATGGTGACATCTTTGACTCCGTCACGACCAACCTCAAATGGCTCAGTAAACTAGGCGACATCGGCTACACCTTGTTGCTTGGCATCAACAAAGTCTATAACCAGTACCGCAACTACCGCGGCCTACCCTACTATTCCCTTTCGGCCAAGATCAAGGCCAAGGTCAAGTCTGCCGTTTCCTACATCAGCGACTACGAAACCCAGCTAGTGGCTCTGGCCAAAGACCGTAACTGCGCAGGCGTTATCTGTGGGCACATCCACCAAGCCGCCATCAAATACTATGGCGACATCCTGTACCTCAATAGTGGCGATTGGGTCGAGAGCCTAAGCGCGCTTGTTGAGGACGAAAATGGTGAGTGGTCCCTGATCTATTACAACGAAACAGAGCCGAAATACCAGACCCTAGCCGAGGACAACGAAGGCCAAGAGCTGTACAACGAGCTAGAGGCCAACCTAGTGATGATGATGGGTGCCTAGGTCAACAGATCAACAAACTGACCATTAACCGGCAGCTACCCTGATACAGCTTCTGAAATGGCCCCATCGGCACAAAAGCCTTGAGAAATATGCAGCCAACCCTGTATATTAGGGCCAGATATGAAACCACTCCGCTATACGGCTGCTATCATAATGGCAGCGCTTGCCCTGCTAGCTACAGCCTGCACAGAGCCCGCCTCCGAGACCAAATCAGCTGATAAACCAGCCGCTAGTGCCCCTGCGCCTGTAATCGACAAAGCCGCACTGGATGCCATACCAAAGGGTGCAACCGTCTGGGTCAATACCGACTCGTTATTGGCACATTATGACTGGTACAAAAACACCAAAGCCACGCTCCAGGCCAAAGGCAGCAAAGCCGAAGGCGAGCTAGAAGGCCGTATGCGTCGCTTCGAGACAGAATACCGCTCAGCCTCCGAAAAGGCACAGTCTGGTGCCCTCACCCAGTCCCAGATGCAGGAGCTACAAGCCTCCATGGCCCAAAAGCAACAGGCACTACAAGCCTATAAGGAAGAGCAAGGCCGCAAGCTGATGGAAGAAGAAAAACGCCTCAGCGAGCAGCTCACCAAAACGTTGCGGACCTACTTGCGCAAGTTTGCCGAGGAACGTGGCTATGCCTACGTCATGGGCTATTCGGAGCCTGGCCCAGTTATGTATGCCGACCCTAAGCTAGAGGTCACCGCTGCCGCCATCGAGGGCCTCAACCAAGAGGAGGCTGAAAAGGCTGACAAATAGGTCCTCTATCAATATAGGCCCGGGATACCCTACAAAACCCGATCAGGCCCACACCATAATCCATCAGACCGCTACGACAAAGCGATATGATGTTACACCAACATTGACCTTCTGACAGATGGAATACCGTCGTTTGGGCCGCTCGGGCCTACAAGTAAGCACCTTATCTTTTGGGTCTTGGTTAACGTTTGGCAAGCAGCTGGACTACGAAAGTGCCCGCAGCCTGATGTTCCGTGCTTATGACCACGGCATCAACTTCTTCGACAATGCCGAGCAATACGCTGGTGGCAAGTCCGAAGAGGTCATGGGGCGTATTCTGGACGAGGCACATTGGGACCGCAGCACCTACGTCGTGAGCAGCAAGGTCTTCTGGGGTGGCGATAAACCGAACCAAAAGGGCCTCAGCCGTAAACACATCATCGAAGCCTGCCACGCCGCCTTGCGCCGCCTGCAAGTGGACTACCTTGACCTTTACTTTTGCCACCGGCCTGACATCCAGACCCCGATCGAAGAGACCGTCAGGGCCATGTCAGACCTCATCCATCAAGGCTATATCCTCTATTGGGGCACCAGCGAGTGGAGCGCCCAAGAAATCCAGGAAGCGTATTCGGTTGCACGCCAATACCACCTAGTGCCACCCACGATGGAGCAACCACAGTATCACCTCTTCCATCGGGACCGAGTAGAAAAAGAGTACCATAAGCTCTATTCCGAAATTGGCTTAGGCACCACTACATGGTCACCCTTAGCCTCTGGTCTGCTTACAGGCAAGTACCTACAAGGAGTGCCGACCAAAACACGTGCCACCGAACACCCCGAGCTCGGCTGGCTAGTCGAGCGTCTGACTGGCGCTGGTGCCCAAGCCCTTGCACCCAAGATTTTGGCCCTCAACGAGATCGCCCATGACCTAGGTTGCAAACTGCCTCAGTTAGCCATTGCTTGGTGTGCGCACAACCCACACGTCAGCACTGTCATCACTGGGGCTAGCCACATCGGCCAGTTAGACGAGAACATGCGCGCCCTCGACATCATCCCTAAGTTGACACCCGAGGTCATCGCCCGCATCGAGACCATCATCGACAACAAACCCAAGTTCCTGACCTATTAGTGTTTGGCAGCTAACCCTTGTTCAAGGTCATATCTGCGCCATTTATTGTGTCAATATCGTATCACTAGCTTGTTGATTTGTGGCAGAAAAACTGATTTTCCAGACCAACTACTCTGACCACAATTACAAATGGGTAGATGCTATTAATCCCTCGGCATCCGAGCTAGAGGCCTTTGCCATGACCTATCAGGTGCCTAAAAACTTGGCACTCAGTTGTCTGGAGCCTGACCACATGCCCGTTGTCCACCAGGGCGAGCATTATGTCTATATCGTGTTCCGCAGCTATGACGATAGGGCACCGATCCATGCCGATACCATCCACGAGCTGACGCGCAAGATCTGTATCTTTATCGGCGAAGGTTTCATTTATACCATCCACCGCAGCGAAATGCAATGGTATGACGACACCATTGACGAGGCTCTGACCTGCGGACAGCCCCACACCAAGGATAGCCTTGCAGACTTTATCCTCAATAGGGCCCTACGCACGTTCGAAACCCCAGTTTTGGCACTTTCACGTCGGATTGATGGGTTCGAGGAAGCCGTTTTCTTGCGCCAAAAGGACAACCTAGCACTAATCAAGGAGCTCTTCTACCTCAAACGCAAGATCTTTTTACTTCGCCGCCTCCTCAACAGCTCGCAAGAAGTCACCGAGCAGCTGCCCGACATCCGGACCGAAACCCAGCACCATGAGCTAAACTATTACTGCACCAAGCTAGTCTATAGGTATGACGAGCTTGCCGAACTCGTGACCAGCCTCATGAGCCTCAACTTGGCCCTAAGCGACCACCGCACCAACGAAGTGATGCGGGTCTTGACCTTGTTCAGTGTTTTCTTCCTGCCCGTGACTTTCATCGCCGGGATCTATGGGATGAATTTCGAGTTCATGCCCGAGCTCCAGCAACGTTATGGCTACCCAATCTGCCTCAGCCTGATGGCAATCACAATCGGCTTGTTGTACCTCTGGTTCAGGCGCAAAGGCTGGCTCAGACCCTAAAATATGGCCCCAAGGGGTCTCAAACATCAATACCAACTAGTATGTACGCCTATATCACCGGCCCACTTCGCCAGAAAGACCCTGCCCAAGCCATTATCGAGGCGGGCGGGATCGGCTACCTTTTGCGCATATCAGTCAATACCTACGAGCAGATCAAGACCATCGAAGGTAACTGCCGTCTATTCGTCTGGCTCCATGTCAAAGAGGATGCCCACACGCTCTATGGCTTTGCTCAGGCAGACGAAAAGGCCCTGTTCCTCCACCTGATTTCGGTCAGTGGGATAGGCCCAGGCACCGCCTTGGTGATGCTAAGCCACACTGCGCCGACCGAGCTGTTTCAGGCCATTGTTAGCGGAGATGTACGCTCCGTACAAGCCATCAAAGGTATTGGCCCCAAAACAGCCCAGCGCCTCATCCTGGAGCTGAAGGACAAACTACAGAAAAGCCACTGGCAAGCCGCCGCAGGTATTTCAGACGATGCCGGCCTATCCAGCACAAATGCTGACGGCACAGCCGCTGTCGCTAGCCCAAGCCAAGGGGCCCAAGCAGCAGCTCGCAACAACCGCGAAACTGCCCTCGCTGCATTGCTCACCCTTGGCATCGCACGTGCCACTGCCGAAAAGAACCTCGACACGGTCATCAAACGAGACGGGCCCATGCTCACGACCGAAGAACTGGTCAAACGTTCCCTCCGGAACTAGGGTCTGCCCATATAACCAGCGGCTAAACACAACCAAAAGCCCCACACATCTTCCTTTGGGCGACGTGTGGGGCTTTCTGATGCTAACGATACCATTTTTAGGAGGTATCAGCGCTGCCAAAAGCGTCCCTATGGTACGCTAGGCCGTTGCACGATCCGGACTGTAGCCTCTCGTGCGCTGGACATAATTTGGCTACCTAGGGTTGGCGCCTTAGTGGCCTCGCCAAGACCCGCTTTGTTAATGCCGACCTCGAGCTTTGCAGTACCAGGCCCTAACAGGATATCGTAACCTTGCGGGTTGTTATAGAGCACATTGTCCATAATCTGACTACCAGGTTGGGCACCCATTGTGTAAATGGCCCCACCTTCGGCATGGCGCAACATCACTTTATGGATGTGGTTGTTACGGATAATGTTGTTTTTGGCGGTAGAACTGGTCGGGAAAACCCGTGTTTGTTTGGCCATCCCACCACTATCAGCACGGCCCCAGCCCCAGCCCAACGCAATGGCAGTATAGGGCAGCTGCGTGAACTCATTCATTTCGATTACCGTGTTACTGGCATAGGTTGACAGCAAGCCGACTGCCCCCGTAAAGTCCACACCTACACGCCGAACCAAACAGTTCCGGACCGTATTCCGCTCCACAATGTAGCGTGGGTCGCTCGGGTGATGAGCTATCCGATCCATCCCGCCAATCGTCATTCCGTTCCCACTGATGTCTTCAAACAAGGCATACTCGACTAAGTTATCCTTGCAGCCTTCGCCAAGTTTCAGACCTTGGCTACCCATCCGGGTGAACAAACAGCCATAAAGTGTCAGCCCATGGCAGTGCTTGAGCACAACGTGAGATGGGCTTTCCTGATACTCGCCATAGCGCGGGCCGATATACAGGCTATCAATCACCTCGGACATACTGCTAGTGTCGGCCATGGCGTTGGCAAATACGTTCAGCATGGGCTTTTGGTCTGGCCCAGCCCAGTTGCCTTCGCTAAAGGTCAGCCCCTTAAACTTGAGGTTGACCACTGGCTCTTCCTCAGTGCCCTCTATTTGCATAATTGTCGTCAGGACTGGGACCGATACTTCGGCCGAGGTCAGCTCTTCACTTGCAAAAGGATAGTAGTAGAGCATCCCTTCCTCTTGGTCATGATACCACTCGCCTGGCTGATCCAGCAGAGCTAATGATCCCTCGATGTGGGTAGGCATCGTCATGGCACCGCCTTCTTTGCGGCTCATGAGGGCAAACCAACGCGGATTGATCAACAGTTGTTTTTCGCCCGTGCTGTCCATCTGCAAGTTGCTGACGGGCATTATGCTATATCCGCTACCGTTGGCGTAGTGCAGCTCAAGGTGTTTGGTTTGGCCCTTTGTTAGTTGAAACAAACGAGAGCGGTAACCAACAAGGCTATCCCCCGCTTTGTTAAGGGTCTGAATATCTGATGGCATAAGGCCACGAGCACGCTGCCGCCGCTGACCATTGACATAAAGCTGGCGGAAAGCAGGGTGCTTGCAAGGTGCTTTCCAAAGGCCACCTTTAAGTGGCTCCCAACCCAGAACCAAGGCCCCGCCACTGAGGTTGGCCTTTTTGCCAAGTGGTGTCTGCCAAGTCACTTTGCGGTGGGGCGAGCAGTCCATCGCCTCAAATGTTAGGGTGCTATCCTGCCGATAAAAACCAGGTTGGATCAGGACCTCAATATCAGATCCCCTTTGCTCGATCAAGAGATCACGAACACGTTCGCGCGCCTCAAAAAGCGTCCTGATAGGATTCGCCAAGTTGCCTTCTGCTTCGTCATCCCCATTGGGGGCCACTACGATCTGTACCTGACGGGGAGCCTTATAATAGGCATATGCACTGCGCTTTTGGGCAACAGCCGTCTGTGGGAAGCAGACAGCTATCATGGCAAAGGCCGCCAAGGACAGTACAGAGAGGTTGAGTAGAGTTTTCAATCTTTTTCGGGGTTAATATGGTGAGCTACCACTTTGGCCCAGTACTTAGTCGATCACCTTTAGCTGCGGACAGACCCCATTGACGGATCTGACATCACAACCCTAAAATTGGGCGAAAACCAAACGGTACTTAAGCCACTCTGCTACCTCTCTGATGGGCATATCCAGTCTCGATCCTGCAGCGGTATGGCACCAAGGTAGGAGATCTGATAACACGAAAACCAAAAATGAGATTAAAATCCATTAATCTCGCCGATATAACCCACTAATAACCAACTACTTGTAAGATTGGTGTAAGTTCCGATGCCGATTACAACAAATCCGCAATCAGGCGCTCGATCGTGATACCCTCTGCTTCGGCCTTGAAGTTCCGGACGACCCTATGGCGCAACACCGGCAATGCCACCGCCTTGACATCCTCGACATCTGGCGAAAACTTGCCACCTAATAGTGCATTGCACTTGGCCCCCAAGACCAAATATTGCGAAGCCCGCGGACCAGCACCCCACTCTAGGTACTGATTGGCCTTGGCATGAGCGCCTGATGTATTGGGGCGTGTACGGCGGGTGAGGCCCACGGCATATTCCACTACATTGTCAGGCACTGGTACTTGCCGGACCAGCTGCTGGAATTCCAAAATCTCCGCTGCCGAGACCACACAGTTGGCTGTCGCCTTGGTCGAGGTGGTGGTACTTTTAACGATTGCAACTTCGGCGGCATGCTCCGGATAGTCCAGCCAGAGGTTGAACATAAAACGGTCCAGCTGCGCTTCTGGCAATGGATAGGTACCTTCTTGTTCGATCGGGTTTTGGGTTGCCAGCACAAAGAATGGCCTCTCGAGCGGATAGCGCTGCCCAGCGATCGTGACGGCGCCCTCTTGCATGGCTTCTAGCAGAGCTGCTTGCGTCTTGGGTGGTGTCCGGTTGATTTCGTCAGCCAGGACGATATGCGCAAACACAGGTCCCTTAATAAACTTGAAGTTGCGGTTCTGGTCTAGCGTCTCCGAACCTGTAATGTCACTCGGCATCAGATCTGGCGTGAACTGGATGCGGTTGAACGAAAGATCCAGTGCAGACGAAATCGTCTGGATCAGGAGGGTCTTAGCTAGACCTGGCACCCCTACCAGTAAACAGTGCCCTTGGCAGAAAATTGCCGTCAGCACCTGTTTCACGATCTCGTCTTGGCCGATGATCACCTTGCCAACCTCGGCAACCAATTTTTTGTAGGATGACTGAAAAGCCTCAGCGGCTTGCACTTCGTTCTGATAACTCATAAATGGCGACGACGGTAAACTACTTGGCATAATATCTGCTAACACCCAATGGTACTTAGGCTGGCAGAAAGCTGATAGACCAATGGCAATAATAGCCAAAAAATGGTTTAGTGTCGTTCATTTTAGCAAACCTCGACCTCTAAGAAAGCACTAAAAATGCAACTTTAACAACTTGTTATTTGTCCCGAACATCTGCGACCCAATGTCCTAAGGTCAATATTGCAAGCAAATAGAGCATCCTTTTTCGTAAATTTGCTTCGTCATTACTTTTTCTTCTACCAGACCCAAACGCCACTATATGCAACCATCTGATAGCAAACACGACACCTCAGTTGCCTACTACGACGAAGAGAGCAACTACATTGACAAAGCCCTAGCTGCTAACCTGGCAGAGGCCTTTGCTGCACGAAAACCCACCCTCGTATTGGGCGAAGACAAAGCCATCCGGGTTGTCTGCGCCGTCATGGAAGACAACCGTAAGGTCTTCTTGGCACAGCGGGGACCTAAAAAATCTAACCCTGGCCTTTGGGAGTTCGTCGGTGGAAAGATCGAGCAAGGCGAGTCGGCACTCCGTGCTATCGTCCGCGAGGTAAAAGAGGAGCTCAACATCACCGTCGAGCCTGGTTTGTTGCTGGCGGGCCAATCTTTCTGGCAAGGGAATATCCACGTCACCCTCATCCCGATTATCGTCGTCCAGACAGGCGGCAAAGTTAAGCTTAACGAGCATCAAGCTTCTGGTTGGTTTACCGTACGCGAAGCCCTTGCCTTGCCCATGAGCGAAGGTGACCACTTAATTGCCAAATCATTATTCAGGACCAAAGCGATCCAGTAATCACAGGGATTGATCTAGGTACCTAGCACAGCCTTAGCTTAGTCCTTTGCAGGACCAAATCTGGGCCTAACTTGAGCGTATTGTTGGTTTATGCCTTCAAGAGCAGGACACGACTAGGGGCCGCATCGCTTAACAAAGCCATCGGCGCCAACACTAACGAATAGAATCCATCTGCCACCACATCGGGCACAAAGATTAGCTCGGTGATGGTGGCATTTTTGCGTCCGTCGGCTGCTACATTTTTATAGGGTGACGGTTGCGCCAAGTCAGTTTGCCAGAAACCATTGTGGTTCGCCAGCAGACCGCCATCCAGCTCCCGATCCACACTAGGCAGGTCAATCAGCCAATGCTGGATACCGATTTCCGCCAAAAACCGACCAATGCCAGGCTCAGGATAAACCGGATTTTTACCACTGTGCTGGGCATTACATTTTGTGTCACCATTTGGCAAAGTCCTGATAACGAGCGCATTGACATTGCTTTTGATGCTACCTTTTGGCATTTTATCCAGATAAGATTGCCACGCCGACCGGACAGCCGACAACATGATCACTCGGTCGCCATTCGGTAGGCGCTCAACCGGCAACGAGACCAACAATGCCTCCTGGATCAGCCCCTGATAACAATGATATAGTGTAGCCTGCGGGTCGTCACTGATGTGGCCGTAGCACTCGGT
>CANHWS010000093.1 GCA_947464365.1 Cytophagaceae bacterium
AACGGTTAGCTGCTCGGACGATTGGGCCTTTACCTCAAAAACCGCAAACAAGAGGAACCCTAAGCAACTAAACCTCAACGAAAACGTAGTCCAATGCAATGAGTTCCCTCTAGGTATCCAGATCATGAAGCAAATTTACTATGACTGGATCATCAAAACCTAACTCTCTATCAGGTGCCACTATGACACAATTTAGGTTTAAACAATATCTACAAATACCTCATTTACAAAATGTTAAGTGAAATAGGTCATACCCCCTATGACAATTTTATGACCAAAAATTTCGTGTTATTTTGGCACCACTGACAGCCCTCCTAATTAGCTTAGAGGCGGTGGATCTGACATTCCAACCACCTGAATAATATGACACGGTCACCAGAACCAAAAACGCAAAGGCCATCAATACCTATGGCAGGTATCGCCTTCATGGCCTTGATCTTTATCCTTTTCCTAGGCTCGACACCTGGCTACTCGGTTGTCAATGTTGGTTGGGCTAAAATACTTACTGGCACAACCCAAGGCCCAACTGTTTCTAAAACAACGATCGATCCGGACGGCAACCTGATCATTTGCGGCTCCTTTATCACCCCGATGACAGTCGAAACCACAACCCTTACACCAGTAGGATTGAGGGATTGTTTTGTAGCCAAACTCTCGAGTGCTGGCAGTTTGATCTGGATAAGGCATATAAGTGGTCCGCTCATTGTCGCTTCTCAAGATGTCGCTACTGACCAACAAGGCAACATTTATTTTGTGGGTGATTACGTAGGTTCCAACCTCACGATCGGCACAACCACCCTACCCTTTGTCAATCCTAGCAATAATGGAGGTGTGGACTGTTTCATTGCCAAAATGAGCTCCAATGGCAATCACCTTTGGGCGCAAAAGATAGGTGGAGTTAGTGCTGATTTTGTTCAATCAGTTGAGGTGGACAACAATAATAACCCGGTCATCGCAGGGTATTTCACAGGGACAAGTGCAGTCCTTTGCAATCAGAGCATGACGGGGACCTTAGCCACAAGCTATAATGGATTTGTTGCTAAGCTTTCTCCCACCAACGGGAACGTAACTTGGTCAAATGTTCTGACTTCAACTACTGAGAATCAACCTCTACAAATGGTAGTCGACCAACATAACAATATTTATGTATTGGGGACATACAAAGGCTCAGGCAGTGGTAATCTCAACAGCACCCAACTACCAGCAACTGTTGGCAATACTACTGGTGCCTACTTGGCTAGGCTAAGCTCGACAGGAAGTTTGGTTTGGGCTCAAAACGTAATGATGTCTACCAATTCAAGTATCGCAGTCCAATCCTTGGTCGTTGACAAAACAGGCAACTTGTATTTCAGTGGCAGTTCAGGTGGTAATTTTTCAATAGGGACATCGTCTTTTACATCAGTAGGAGGCGCGGATCTGTTTTTTGGCTCTTTTCGCGTCGGCGGAGCTTTCAGGTGGGCAAAGTCTTTCGGATCCCCTTTTCACGACAATACATGTTTAGTATCTCTGAATAGCCGAGGCCGCCCATTTTTGTACCTAAGTTTAATTCGCGGGTTTGCTTTTAGTAATACTGCCGTAGCTACCAGTAGTATCTCTTTGGTTCAATCAGACTCAACCTCAGGGGACATGCTCACTGTAAACAGTATGGGATCGCTAGTACCCCGAACTATCATTTTCGACCCTAGCGACAACTTCATTTTGGGATCATATCCTGATTTGAACACTACGGTCAATGGTGTTAACTATGTCACCAATACTTTCGCTATCGTTACGCTTCCGGCGTCCTTCACTGTTTCTGCCCCTACCATCACCACCACTTGTACCAATAACACCCAATCTTTAACGGCAAGCCTTTCACCAGGGGGATACCTTTGGTCAAACGGTGAGACCACACGCACAATAACACCAACGGTGGCAGGCAGCTATACAGTCCAGATAACAAGTGGTGAATGTACATCTCTGGCGTCGTCCCCGACCAACCTCACGGCTATCGTTGCCAAACCAACTATCTCAATGCTTAGCTCCCCTAACGGATCGACACTGATTTGTTCTGGCGGATCGCAGAGCATAGTCCTGACTACAGGCCTGACAGGTGTAACACATCTCTGGAGCAATAATTCCCTAAGTACCAACCTAACCGTTACTTCGGCAGGCACCTATACTGTAAGGGTGATTAGTGATGGTTGCACCTCCGTGGCCTCGGACCCTATTGTTATCACTGTCCAAAACCAACCGAGTAGGCCAGTTATTTCAGCTAGCCCCTCAACTGCTTTATGCCCTGGCGGGACAACCACACTAACTGCACCAGCTGGCTTTTCGTACCTCTGGAGCAACGGAGCTACTACCAGGAATATCGTCGTGAGTGATCCTGGTGCTTATACCGTCCAGACCATTACCAGTCCCTGCACCAGTGCTGTGTCCAACACTATCACGATTACCTACAGAGCCTGTTCTACTACCTTCATTGGTAACGGAAACTGGACAACATCTAGCTTATGGCAAAGTAGGATAACCCCAACTGATCTTGACTCAGTCGTGATTGCACCAGGGGCAGTTGCGCAGGTAAGTAGCAGTGTTAGTGCCAAATCTATCAGAGTCAGCACTGGTGCTAGGCTCGAAATCGGAAACAACGGCATACTTAACCTCAAAGATGTCCTCGACAACCAAGGTACCGTAACGGTAATCAATAACAGCATCT
Source organism: Cytophagaceae bacterium (assembly GCA_947464365.1). Classification (GTDB taxonomy): domain Bacteria; phylum Bacteroidota; class Bacteroidia; order Cytophagales; family Flexibacteraceae; genus CANHWS01. Next base: position 2,699 of record CANHWS010000093.1, read on the forward strand.
TTGGGTCGATTGTCTTTGCTGGCAAAACCAAACCTCAATCTCTGATCATTGGCAACCCGATCACCGTCAATAGCCTGACACTACAGAACGACGCTGCACTTCTGACTGGCCTAACGGTCAACCGATCACTGGACATCAGCAACGTAACGTTCAATGCCAACAGCAACAGGGTTGTCCTACGATCATCAGACCTTGGCACTGCCAACTTCATAGCTAAAGGTACCGCCAGCCTTATTGGTGGTAACAACTTTGAGGTCGAACGTTATATGTCACCAACCATAGCTGGCACCACAGGTAGCTGGATCTGGGTTGGTGCTCAGACAGCAGGGCAGACCGTCAATCTTTGGTCCACAAATAACGCCTACACTGCGCTAACCTATTCGATGGCCTCAACGATGGGTTCCTCTGTCTATACCCTAGACCCAAGCTACACTGCACCAGGCAATAGCGGATACCGAAAACCAACTGGTCCTAGTCAAGCCGCTGGTATAGGCCAAGGGCACCGCATTTGGTTCCGCAATCCTGATTTCTTTGTAGCAGGAAACGCAACTTGGCGATCGATTGGGACACCATTGGTTGGCAACCATACCTGGACGCTTAGCCATTGTAATGGTATTGGCAGCGTGTGCGCATCTGGAGGGACTGCTACCAACAATGGCTGGAACCTCATTGCCAATCCATACGCCGCTGTTATCAACTGGTCGGACGAAACCAGCTGGACGAAAACCAACATCACCAACGCTACCTACATTTCACGTTCAAAAACTGCTAATACGGCCACATTTAATAACGGAGTCGGCCTTAATGGCGGTAGCGCCTTCATCCCGTCGGGACAAGGGTTTATGGTATGGGCTAATGGGCCGGGCGCTAGCATTGTCGTCACACCCAATGCCTGCATCACAACCCAAAATCCTTCGGTCCTTAGGTCAGCAGCGCCACAAGATGTGGTCAAGATCAACATCTCTAACACCTCTGACTTACAAGATCAAATTGCCCTTCGCTGGGATGCCTCGGCCACATCTGGCTTTGACGACCATCTAGAGGCTCACAAAATGTCGAATTTGAACGGCGTGAACTTATCATTCATGCAGGCAGCAGAGCAGGTAGCCATTTTGGCGGCCACCTACCCTACACAGCGCATCAGCTATCCATTTGAGCTTAGCCTAAAAAGCGCCGATAGTCGCTACCTCTCGTTCGAAGGTCTTGATGGACTCACCCAACCACTTGATTTCTTCCTTGAGGATCACCAAACTGGCCAGATCTACCCTATAAATGCTCAGTCTCAAATCCCAGTATACACCAGTGCTGCAGCCAACTTGCGCTATAGCCTGATTACCTCCCCAGGCAGGCCTACAAGCCTGAGTAAATCCATTGTACCTAACCTTGTCCTGAGTCCTAATCCTACGAGCCAGAACACTATGATCCAGTTCCCAGAGGTGAGCGTCACTGCAAGATCACTCCAACTGACCAACCAAGTAGGGCAGCTGATCCAGACCATTGTTGTCCCGGCAGGCACCCAACAACACCTGCTCGACTTACAACACTTGGCACCTGGGGTCTATATCCTAAGTACCAACGGTCATCATCCGTCCAAACTAATTAAGGAATAGCAGCCGATCCTGAATCCCAATCTTGCGACTTTCCCTAATCCCATCCAAAGCAGTAAGTTGACTAGACCCGAATTAGTCACAACCCAAAGTTGCATATTCAAACGCCGGCCCTTGGTCGGCGTTTGTGTTTGGGTAAAGTCACCAGCGAGTTAGGCTGGGTAGCCCTAGTGCCTAACTTGCGACCCTATGCTGACTGTTATCCTATTTATTGTTGCCTTTGTTGCTTTCATGATTAGTGCGCTGGCAGGTGGAGGAGCAGGCCTAATGTTGCTACCAATATTGGGGGCAATGCTGCCTGTGGCACAGGTACCGGCTGCCTTGTCAATCGGGACCGCGACTAGCTCCTTGGCTAGAATGGTGACATTCTATCGATCAATCCGGTGGTCTATATGCCTTTGGTTTATCCCAGCTTCCATCCCGAGCGTTTGGCTAGGTGCTTGGCTACTGACCTATATCAATCCACTATACATCGAAGGAATTGTTGGGCTATTCCTCGTTTCTAATCTACCCTTCCTTTTTCAGAGGAAACCAACTGAACGAACCTTAGGTCAATTGTCAAAGCCCTATGTGATGACAATAGGTTTGGCTGCTGGCTTCGTCTCAGGGCTGACGGGAGCAGTTGGCCTACTTTTTAACAAATTTTACCTCAGGATCGGTCTAAGCAAGGAGGAAATTGTGGCCACGAGGGCGGCAAATGAAATTCTGATCCATGGCTTCAAACTTGTGCTATACACCACGTTCGGTTTGATGAATGTGGAGGTGATCAAGGTCGGGGCGGTAGTTGCGGTGGCCGCAATTTTAGGGTCTTTGATGTCAAAAAAACTCCTCCTCAAGATCAGCGAAACACTGTTTCAGAAGGTTGCGTATGGAGCAATGGTTGTTTCGGGCATCAGTTTGCTGTTAGGGGCTAGCTACCGATTATCAACGGCAAATACGGCCTCAATCGCCTTTATCCCTGTCAGTAATGGGGTCGAAACCCGTTTACAATGGCGGCAAGGATTTTTCACAATTGAGCTAGAGTTCAATGAAGGATTTGAATACGAACATAGTATTACCATGGCTGATTTACCCAAAGAGAAACAACAAATAGCCCAAAAGCTAATAGCTGGTGCTGATAGATTCTATCTAGAGGAGGTGTTCGGCATGGGTGAGCACTCATACGAAGTATACATCATCCGCAATGGTGTCTTGCAAAAAGAAGAGTTTTAATATTAGGCAACTATAAAAAACGCCAACCCACATGCAGCAGGTTGGCGTTTGTATTATCAATCCAGATGGATTGAACAGTCAATTACTTACCTAAAAAGTTCAGGCTGCGGTTCACAAATTCACTCAAGCCTTTGCCAGTGAGTTTGCCTTGGCTCAAGAGCGCTAGGTCATACAGCTGGGCCGCTAGGACGTTGCGATTGGCTTCGTCTTCAGTTGCGACCAGTTGGTTAACCAATGGGTGGTTGGCATTAACGATAACCGAAGTCAGATCCATAGACCCAAAAAAGTCAGCCATGCCTTGTGCCTTGTACATATCCCGCATGCGGCGCATTTGCTCGCTCTGGGTTAGGGTCACAGGTAGGTCATCAGCCGAGAGGTTCTCAATCTTGACATCGAGTTTGTCATTGACCAAGGCAGCCTTGAAAGTTGCGATCGCAAGCTCCTTTTGTTCGCTGGTCAAGAGATCCAGCTCAGGGGTACCTTTGTCGATAAGTTTGTCGGGGCTATCGCCATCAATACGTTTGACGGTGATTTTTTCGGCAACGCGCTCTAGGTGTTGGGCGAAGTGGTTGTCTAGGACGTGGTCCAGCACCAATACATCATAGTCACGCTTCTTGACGGCATCGATATAAACGGCCTGCGCATCAGCATCACTGGTGTAAAGCCATACGAGGTTGTCGTCTTTGTCTGTCTGGTTGTAGCGGACTTTCTCACGGTACTCTTCGATGTTGAAGAACTTGCCATCAGTGTTCCGGACTAGGCAGAAGTCCTTGGCCCTATCGTTGAACTTGGGTTCAGTCAGCATGCCATACTTGACGAAAACGCCAATGTCTTGCCATTTTTGCTCATAGGCATCACGATCGTCACGGTAGAGCTCGGCAAGTTTGTCAGCCACCTTTTTGGTGATATGGCTGTTGATTTTCTTGACGTTACCATCTGCCTGCAAGAAGCTGCGGGATACGTTAAGCGGGATATCAGGTGAGTCGATGATACCGTGCAACAGCATCAAGAACTCAGGCACCACATCCTTCACCTCGTCGGTGATGAAAACTTGACGGCTGTATAGTTTGATCTTATCCTTCTGGACCTCCATTTTGGGATCCACTTTCGGGAAGTACAAAATACCAGTCAGGTTGAACGGGAAGTCCACATTGAGGTGGATCCAGAATAAGGGGTCACCAGACATCGGGTACAGATCACGATAGAACTTCTTGTAGTCCTCGTCGGTCAGATCGGCAGGTGATTTTGACCAAAGTGGCTCGCCGGTATTGACACGCTCACCATCCAGTTCGATCGGTGTCGGAATAAACTTGAAGTACTTGCTGAGGATCTCGCGCAGTTTGTAGCTGTCCAAGAACTCCTCACTGTCTTCGGCAATGTGCAGCGTAATGGTGGTACCACGCTCGGTGCGGCTACCTGCACTGATACTAAACTCGGTGCTGCCATCACAAACCCAGCGGGCTGGGGTTGCCTCTGGCCGCCAGCTCAGGGTGTCGATCTCGACCTCACGAGCTACCATAAAGGCTGAGTAGAAGCCTAGACCAAACTGGCCGATGATCTGACCTTTGTCCTCGCCCTTATACTTCTCGAGGAACTCGCTAGCCCCAGAGAAGGCGATTTGGTTGATGTACTTTTTGATCTCCTCGGCAGTCATGCCGATTCCGTTATCGCTGATGGTAATCGTTTTGGCATCAGCATCGACTTTGACCTCGACTTTGGCTTCGCCGATCTCGCCATCATACTCGCCAATGGCCGAAATGCGCTTTAGTTTCTGAAGGGCATCCACGGCGTTAGAGACTAGCTCGCGCAAGAAAATCTCGTGATCACTGTACAAGAACTTCTTGATGATCGGGAAAATGTTCTCGGTATGGATGCTAATGGTACCCTTTTCTTCTTCTACTGCTGACGACATGGTTTATGTGTTGGGGTGGTTTTGCTAATTCGGACGGATTTGGGCCCAGAAGTTAGACTTCAGTCCTTTTGCGCCCATTGCAAATAGGTTGCCAATGGGGTTGGGGCTGACAAAATGGCAAAGAGGGGGCATCTCAATATTAAATCCCCCCCACCATCCAACTTCCGGTTCATTGTCCGTATGTTAGGCCCAATGCAGCTGCCCAAATATTAACCACGCTTTTTCCATCCTTTTGATACCACCCCTTTTCAACAAATGACACCAGAGTCACTCAATATCCGGACCGAAACCTACCCTGCGTACACCGGGCTTGGCATCCAGCGGACAGCCAAAATCGAGGACCTGCCCAAAATCATGGGCCCCTTGTTCTACCAAGTCAATGCACAAGTGAAAGCAGAAAGCCTGATGCCCCAAGCAGGATTCACACTATCTTTATCCTATGACGGCCCAACAAACTCCCTCACCTTCATCAGTGGGATGCTTACAAGCACTACTGGTATGGGTGCCGGCGAAATCGTGGTCGTGAACGAACCAGCAAAAAAATCCTTGATTGCAGACTATTACGGCGGCTTCGAGGGCTTGGCAACAGTTTATAGTGTCATTAGCAGATGGGCAAAAGACAACAATATGGTCCTAGGCGATGGCGCCATCGAGCTCTATCTTTCTGACCCAAGCAAAGTCGCAACACCAGCTGATAACCACACCCGCATCGTCTGGCCAATTGCCTATGAGGCCAAAACGAGTTTAGCCTAAAGAAAAAAGCCAGCCTGATCAACAAAATGATTGGCTGGCTTTTGGTTTTTTGACCCTGTGACTTAGACCCGTTTGCAGTCCAAAATCAATCCTCGTTTAGAAAATCTTACCCGGATTCAGGATGCCATTCGGGTCAAACACCCGCTTGATGCCCCGCATCAACTCAAACTGGATGGGCTGAAGTGCAATGTCCATATAGGGTTTCTGGACGTAGCCAATGCCATGCTCACCACTGATTGTGCCACCAAGGCCAACCGTAAGGGTGAATATCTCCCTGATGGCTTTTGGCAACTCTTGCTCCCATGTATGTTCGTCCAAGTCGCCCTTGATGATGTTGATATGGAGGTTACCATCCCCAGCATGGCCATAGCAGACCGACTTGAAGCCAAACTTGTCGCCGATGGTTTTGACACCCCGCAACAATTGTGGCAGGGCTGCACGTGGCACTACAGTGTCCTCTTCTTTATAGACAGAGTTGTGACGCACTGCATAAGGGGCCTTGCGGCGCAACATCCAAAGTTGATCTTTTTGCTCAGCACTTTCGCCTAGCAGTACCTCGCCAACATCAAAGCGCTCAAGGGCTGTATAAATGCGTTCGGCATCTTGGTAAAGTTGGTCCATTTCGTTGCCATCAACTTCCACTAAAAGGTGGGCCTGGATATTGGCTGGGACCACGATGCTACTCTGGGTATAGCTTATGGCCCAGTCGATGGCATCGCGCTCCATAAACTCCATACAGCTTGGTACGATGCCTGCCATAAAGATCGCTGAAACAGCTTCGCAAGCCTCCTCAGCACTGCTGAACGGAATTAGCATCACCAAGTTGTGTTTCGGAAAGGGCCTTAGCTTAAAGACCGCCTTCGTGACAATGCCTAGCGTGCCTTCGCTGCCCACCATCAGCTGGGTGAGGTTATAGCCGGTGCTGTACTTGAGGGTATTAGCCCCCGTCCAGATAATGTCCCCATTGGCCAAGACAACCTCAAGGTTGAGCACATTTTCGCGCGTGGTGCCATACTTAACAGCCCGAGGGCCACCACTGCTCTGGGCGATGTTACCTCCTAGGAAACAGCTACCCTTACTAGCTGGGTCAACCGCATAGAATAGGTCATATTTCTGAACCTCGTTCTGGAAGGCCTCATTGACCACGCCAGGCTCCACAATGGCTTGGTGGTTATTCGGGTCGATCTTCAGGATGCGGTTAAAGCGCTCCATGCTGAGGCAGATGCCACGCTGGATAGCCAAGGCACTGCCACTAAGGCCTGTGCCTGCTCCACGTGCCGTGATTGGTATCAGGTGCTCATTACAATACTTAAGGATCTGGCTGACCTGCTCAGTTGTATCTGGCTTAACGACAAGATCTGGCGGGAAAGAAAGGTCCTCCGTTTCGTCATGGCCGTAATCAGCTAGGCTTTCCTCGTCCACTAAAACGAATTGCTCTCCCACAATTTCACGCATTCTCACAATAGCACCCGCTACTTTGCTGGCTGTAGGTGGCAATACAAGGTCCGTTGAGGAGATGGAGGTCATAATATCTAGGTCAGTCATCATAAAGCAAGTAAGGGCGGTATGCCCAAGTATCTGAGGAATAAAAAGCCCAAAAGCTGAGGTGGGAAACCGGAGCTGCTAGTTGCCCGTTGGCATCAAAAATGCGAGACCAGCACCATAATAAAACAGACTGCCGTACTTTAGTATTACAGAGCCTCGGCTCAGGCACAGTCAACTTAGTAGCATTTTGGCGCCGCCTTTGCATTTGGCCTCCGGATGCGCAAAATTACTAAGGTAACATCGTTTTTATTGCCTAATGCTCAAACTAGGACAGAAACTCATATCAAAAGCTCCAGATTCTCTAAAGAGTCTGGGTGGGTATATGCAGTTAGGATTGATGGCCTTCGCATTTAGCCTTTTAGCCATCCTCAGCAGTTGTTTTGCGCTGCGCGAGCCAGCGGTGCCGACAGCAACCACCAGCTGGATAAGCCCTACCGAGCCAGACGTCCTCCTTGATAACTTCAGACAAGCCATCACGACCCTCAATCTAGTCAATTATGAGCGTTGTTTTCGCAATCCGGGTTTTCGTTACGTGCCCGATCCATCGGTCAGCGGCCAGAACGTAGGCATTTTTCAGCGTTGGACAATCCAGGAGGAGCTGGAGTACCTCAAGAACTTGCGCAACAATGGCACAACCTTAAGCAATAACAGGTTAGAGCTAAGCAACCCACGCCAAATATTCCTTAATGCCGACTCTCTTGAGTTCACGGCAACATACAGCCTCCAGATGTACCATGCGGATACAAGCTTCAACAAATTTCAGTTCCAGGGCAACGTCTTGCTAACTTTGGTCCGGAATCGTAGTAACGAATGGGCCATCCGCAACTGGCAAGACACCAAGGGTAGCAGCAACCCCTTTTGCTGGACAGACCTTAAACAACACTTTGTTTCACCCTAGCAAAACAAGGCCATGGCACATCTACCAGTCAGCATGCGGCGATTGTTTTTAGGGCTAGGCATTGTCCTGAGCCTTGCCCTAGGTTTGATTAGCTGCAATCCCTTTGCCCCTGCCCTGGATGCCACACTTACCGACCGAAATACCGTTTTGGGGGACCGCCGATCGATCAAAGGCATGTTTGAGTACTTCCGGAATACCTACGAGCTACGTGACTCGTTATTGTACGGGCGTATGATCACCCGGGACTTTAGGTTTACTTTTTTCGACTTTGCCAACAACAACCTCGTCTACTGGGACCGCGACCAGGAGATGCAGGCTACTTTTAATATGTTCCGCTCAGTGAAGTCTGTGTCTCTGATCTGGAACAACTATGTCTCGACCGATACAGTCAATAACGACACCTTGGCACAAGCCCAGCGGTACTTCAACCTCACGATTGTGCAGGATGACCAGAATATTTTCAGAGGTACAGGCAGCGCCCAGCTAACCTTTGTGAGGGCCAACAGAGAGTCCGAATGGCGCATCAAAAGTTGGTATGATCGTAGTGATTTCTGATCACTATCATGGCTGGATATGCTGCTATGTGCAACCTGGGTTTGAGTCTGGGGGGCTCTTACGCTACTTTTGAACACCCCACTTCGTCAGGCGCCTTGTTTGGCTTTGCTTTTTGCCTGACACCAACTCCGATGCCTTCTGCCCATTTGGGTTTGCTCAACCTTCTCGTGTTTCCGCAAGATTATCAGCATACGGCTTTGCATCGTCGTCACCCCGATCATTCGTTATGTTTTGATTACCCCATGTCCCAATCCTGTTGATCTGCGCTAGCATGTCAT
>CANHWS010000094.1 GCA_947464365.1 Cytophagaceae bacterium
ACGGATCAGTACCAACGGAATGTTATGCGGCATCAGGTCTTGCCAGCCTTGCAACAATCCTTCCCGATCTACGAAAAGACCTTGCCACGGTCCCTTGCCCGGATAGGGGAGGAACTCAAACTATTGGCTCAACTCAAACGGAGATTTCGACGTGCGATTGACCAACGGAATGAGGCGATGCTGGTGGGTGAAGTGGTATTGGGATATGGTCCAAAAATCAGCCCTAGGGCCTACCTGCGGCACCTAACCTTATTGCAGCCGATATTGGCTAGTATGGGCATGACGATCCAGAACCAACAGCAGGCACTGGGACTGCTGCAGCAGGATATTAGTATGGCACTTCAGCTTGGCTATTGTTACCGGCAGGGCAATTTGGTGCCTATTAGGTCTGGTAAAATGATTGATCAAGACACGCTTATCACGCCCCAACCTAGCGTTCCGTTCAGCAAAGCCCAATGGATGACTCCTAGCCACCAAGTTATCCTAGATCGACACCGGCTATTTGTGGTGCCTCGCAGTAGCTATGAGGCATTGCAGTCTCCTGACTATCATCAATTGGTTCCGCTGCAAGATGGACTTATGGCCTTGCCTAGCCCCATTTTAGGTCAAGTGGATCGGTTGACGGTTTCAGATCATGCTACATTAGAAGGAAATTTATTGGTATTGGACCCCACAATGGTAGGCCCTGAGACCATCCTCTTGCTTAGGCCGACAAAAGCGGGTGATAAAATCAAACAAAAGGGTATGCCAAAGGGCAGCAAACGGGTAGTTGAAATCCTGTCTGCTGCTGGTTTGCCAGATCACCACAAACAGGCGACTTGGGTCATTGTGACTGTTGATGGGCAGGTTGTGGGCATTGTAGGACGGATGTTAAGTGCGGCTTTTGCAGCCAAAGAGGGCAAGGCAGAGCTCAATGCAACACTGACCGCGATCAGGTGGCAACGATGAGCCGAAATTTATCCTATCTTTACCCATTCTAAATAAGTGCCTAAGCCGATGACTGCTAATCATCGGCGGACTACCCAGACCAACAACCATCATGATGACAACTGAAGACATATCGCCATTGGACCTCGTGATCGACAACCCTGCAGCTTTGTTGCCAGAGGTTGAGGCTGCGCTCGATACCATCCGCCCTTGGATGATCACCGATGGTGGCAATGTCAGGATATTAGAGTTGACCCAGACGGGTGTTCTAAGGCTAGAGTTAGAGGGTGCTTGCGGCAGCTGCCCAATGTCAGCCATGACGATGAAGGCAGGTGTCGAAGAGGCCATCAGGAGGGCAGTGCCAGCTATTATTCGGGTTGAAGCCGTGAATGCGGTAGTTGCACACTAGGCCATAGATTAAACCTCGCCAAATGCCATGGCCAACTTTCGATTTCAGATCCCGCCAGACTTGGTGCTAGATGGCCCCTACCTGCGCCTTGTGCCTATGCAGGCTGAGCATCTGGAGGACTTGGTACGGGCAGGACAAGATCCTAAAACCTGGCAATTCTATTCATTTGATGCCTCCGTACGGAGCCGTATGGAGCGCTTCGTGGCCGAAACTTTAGCCGAGCAAGCCGCTGGCACCAAGTTCCCCTTCGTGATGATCCGGAAGGACAATAACCAGGTCATCGGCTCCAGCTCGTTGTACGAATTCAGCCCCCACCAGAACCTCGAAGTAGGCCATACCTGGATTGGTGCAGAACATTGGGGACAGGGCTATAATGAGGCCGCTAAGCTTTTGATGTTAGGCTATTGTTTTGAGCAACTGGGTTTGCTGCGCGTACACTTCAAAGTATGGGATCAAAACCAACGGTCGCAGCGTGCTATGTTACGCATCGGTGCCACATTCGAGGGATTCACCCGCCGTCACATCATCCGCGAAGATGGCATCGTGCGGACGAGTGCCATTTTTAGTATTCTGGATACTGAGTGGGAGGGGGTTAAGGCTGGATTGGTTAGAGTTGTGGAGTCCCACATAAATGTGGACTAACTCACCCCACCCGCTTCACCACCGTAGCACTTGCCTGCGCCGTTGGCAAGATCAAGATATCAGCAATGTTGACATGGGCCGGCCGTGTAACCATATAGACGACAGCATCTGCTACATCATCAGCCGATAATGGGGTGAGGCCTTTATAAACATTGCCTGCTCGCTCGGCATCGCCTTTGAAGCGCACCAACGAAAACTCGGTATCCACCATTCCGGGCGCAATGGAGGCGACCTTGATGTTATGCGGATTGAGATCGATGCGCATCCCAGTCGTTATTCGATCTACCGCAGCCTTGGAGGCACAATAGACGGCCCCATTGGCATAAGTCTCACGCCCAGCAATAGAGCTGATATTAATAATATGACCCGTTTGGCGGCTCACCATTTGGGGCAATACGGCCTTGGTGACGTAAAGTAAGCCCTTAACGTTGATGTCGATCATGGCATCCCAGTCATCCAGATCGGCATTTTCGCTGCTAGCTAGTCCGTGGGCATTGCCTGCATTGTTGACCAGTACATCGATCGATTGCCAGACTTCGGGCAAGGAGGCAATGGTTGACTTAACAGCTTCTCGGTCTGCTACATCAAATACCAAAACCAAGGATGGCACCGTAAGCACCGCCTGCAAAGCGGCTAGTCTATCAGCACGGCGGCCAGTGATGATGAGGTTATAGCCTAGTCCCGCCAATGCCTTGGCCGTGGCAAGCCCAATGCCTGAGGTGGCACCCGTGACCATTGCGATCGGCTGGTTGGTGTTTGGCTGTGCTGCTATCGTTGCTTGCTTTGGTGTGTTAGTTGCGGACATTGTGATGTAGTCTGGGTTGGCGTTATGGTGGTGCAAAGGTAAGTCGATGGGCTAGGTCAGCAGTGGTCAGTCCTCAAATTTGGCGGAAAGTCCAGATATTGCCCCTTCTGAAACAATATAAGGCCCAACTTTGTAGCCTATTAGCAGTGGTAGTCAGATCATTGATGCGCCTTCCTGCTAGTACGGGCATAATCAGAGCCAAACCCTAACCACCCTAGACACTTACCCAAATGGACAAAAACGCACCCGTGTTGTTGGCTGATGCCAGTGGTCTGATGGCTATTTTGGTGTTCCTGATGGGTGCGGTGGCCTTTTTGCTCCTGCCGATCATGTTAGGACGTTTCTTGCGGCCTGACCGCCCCAACGCCGAAAAAAATGCACCCTACGAGAGTGGCGAGGCCCCCGAAGGTTTTGCGCATGGGCGGTTCAACTTGCGGTTTTATATGGTGGCACTGTTGTTCCTGCTCTTTGATGTGGAGCTGGTATTGCTCTACCCTTGGGCCACGGTCTATGCCGATGCGGGCCTGATCGAGGCCAATGGCAAACTTTGGGGCTGGCTTGGGCTGATTGAGATAGTGGTGTTTGTGGCTCTGCTTGGTTTTGGTCTGGCTTATGCCTGGACCAATGGCTATATGGTCTGGGTTAAGCCCAAAACAGCAGTAGCGGACGTTGAGCGCCCGCTACCGACTTCAGTTTATCAAGCTGTGAATGCTAGGGTCAGCACCATTAGCAAGGTCAAGAAGTAAGCATATGACCTTGACTTATCGTCCCTGATTGATCTCTATTTAATCTCTGGGTCGATGCCCATGTTAAAGAACAAGAAGGCCAGTTTGTCGGCTTCCAGATCCACGGCTTTGCCGAGACTGCTGCCCCCATGGCCTGCTTGGGTATCGATCCGGATCACGACAGGGTTGACCCCTGCTTGGCAGCGTTGCAACTCAGAAATGAACTTGAAGCTATGGGCTGGCACAACACGGTCATCATGGTCAGCGGTCACGACCATTGTTGCGGGGTATTTGGTGCCCTTCCGGATATTATGCAAGGGCGAATACTTCCGGATGTAGTCAAAATAGCGGGGTTCGTCTGGGTTGCCATATTCAACAATCCAGCCCCAGCCGACAGTAAACTTGTGGTAACGTAGCATATCGAGCACACCTACCTCGGGGAAGGCGACTTTGCAGATCTCGGGATGTTGGGTCATGACGGCACCAACCAATAGGCCACCATTACTGCCCCCCGCAATTGCTAGGCGCTCAGGGCTGGTATATTTTTCGGCGCCGAGGTATTGGGCACAGGCTACAAAGTCGTCAAAGACGTTTTGTTTGTTGGTTAGCATACCAGCTTTGTGCCACTCTTCGCCATACTCGCCCCCACCACGGAGACAAGCCGTGGCCAGGACCATGCCCATCTTGAGTTTGGCCAAGCTGATGGCACTAAAGGCAGGCTGCAAACTGACGTTAAATCCACCGTAGGCATACAACAGGGTAGGGTTGGTGCCGTTCAGCTCTAGGCCCTTGCGGTGGGTGATGAATAGGGGGATTTTGGTGCCGTCCTTGCTGGTTACGAATACACGTTTGGTTTCAAAGGCTGTTTTGTCAAAGTCCAGTTTGGGTTCGAACAAGACCTTGCTGTTGCCTGTCTCGATATCATAGCCCAAGACGGTACGTGGATATAGCTGGCTCGTGAATTGGTAGTAGATCGTTTTGGCATCCTTTTTTCCAGCAAAACCAGTTGCAGTGCCCAGGTCGGGTAGTTTGACTTCGCGCTCTTGTTTGCCCGTGAGGTCATACTGTACAACCTTGGAGGTAACATCAACCATGTAGTTGACGAATATTTTGCCACCTGCCATCGTAGCTGACTCGATTGGTGTTTGGCCAGCTGGGATGATAACGGTCCAGTTTTCGGGTTCCGGCTTAGCAGGGTCGATGGCGACGATGCGTTTGTTGGGTGCCTGATGGTCGGTTAGCATATACTGCATATTGCCGACGTTGCCCATTGGGCTATAGTTGTTGTCGAAGCCTCGGCACAAGACACTAAATGGGGCATTGACTTTGCCAGCCTTGCGGTACCTTATCTCCGAGCCATAAGTGCCTTGTGATACATAGAGGTACTCATGCTGCTGGTCCTCACTGATGCCGATGCCGTGGTAACGTTGTGGGTTGGCGGCATCCTGATAGACCAACACATCCGCAGACTGGCTGGTGCCAAACTTGTGGAAATAACACTTGTGGTTGGTGTTGATGTTACTGAGCTCCTTGCCTGGGACTGGTTTGTCATAAGCGCTGTAGTAGAAGCCCGTTTTATTCATCGAGATGCCCGAGAACTTGACCCACTCGATTGAGTCAGGCAGGAACTTGCGGGTTTTGGCATCCATGATCTTGATGGTGGCCCAGTCGCTACCTGCACGGTTCATCACGAAGCCATACTTGGTGCTGTCGGGGCTATCCCCTGCAAAGCCGATGGTGGTCGTGCCATCTGCGCTGAGCTTATTGGGGTCAATCAGGACCTCGGGGCTGCCGCCTTCACCATCTTGCACATAGATGACGGACTGGTTTTGCTGGCCCTCGTTTCGCTCATAGAGCAGGACTTTGCCACCCACAACGTCAGGTATACTGTAGCGGGCAAAGCTGAGGTTTTTCTCGATTGAGGCCTTGATGGCATCACGGAACGGGATTTCCTTCAGCAGACCAAAGGTGACTTCGTTTTGGGCTTTGACCCAGGCCTTGGTGGCAGGGCTGGTGTCGTTCTCTAGCCAACGGAAAGGGTCAGCTACTGTGACAGGCCCATTGCTGCTGGCATAGACGGTGGCACTGTCGGTGGTATCAGTCTTGGGATAGGTAAGTGCTTTGATAGGTGTACGGGATTTGTTGCACCCGACCATAAGGGCCATAGCACAGCCGAGGGCTAGGGCTACACGGGCAGGTTTGGGTACGAAGTCTGAGATGTTATTGGCAATGGTCATGGTGTTGATTATCTTAGGTAACGGAGTACATGGACGGAATGAGGGGATATGGATCAAATCGCCATAATAGGCCGTGGAACCACCACCAACCTACGGGAGTTAGAGTTCCAAGATCGACTTACCTCGTATCCGTATTGTATGCCCTAAAGGTAATATGTTTTTTGGACTAAGATACTTGTCCTTACCTTCGTCCTTATGGCAACAATCATGACTGTCCGAGGGGTTGGCCCACGCTGGGGCGACCGCACATTTTTGGCACCCAATGCCACCATCGTCGGTGATGTGGTGATGGGCAATGGCTGCAGTGTTTGGTTCAACGCCGTTATCCGCGGCGATGTCCATAGCATCCGGATTGGCGACGAGACCAATATCCAGGATGGGGCCATTATCCATTGCACCTATCAAAAGGCAGCCACGGTGATCGGTAGCAGGGTTAGTATTGCGCATAATGCCATCGTCCATGGTTGCACCATCCAGGATGATGTCCTGATCGGGATGGGTGCCATTGTGATGGATGGTGCAGTGGTCGAGTCTGGGGCGATTGTGGCTGCAGGGGCAGTGGTCTTGCAGAACACAAGGGTCGAGGCTGGGTATATCTATGCTGGCGCGCCTGCCCGCAAAGTCAAACCAGTGGAAGGGGACCTGCTAAACGTCTTTAGCCGCACCGCTACCAACTATCAGCTATATGCCACTTGGTATGAGGAGGGGTTGGTGGATGCTAATGCAGCGGACAAATCAATGTTAAACCGTGAATTAGTTTAGCTAGGTTAATTAGTTGCTGCTCAGACGAACATCGACTGTGTTTTGTTTAGTTCGATAAAACATGGCTATAGGTTAGCTGGCCATGGGTCCTGAAAGTGGCCTCCCTTTTGCCAGTTGATTAGTTCGGTACTTGTCAAGAGGCAGGCATCTAATTCGGCTTGCACAAAGGCATCGTTAAGGTCTTGACCAATGATCACAAGCTCAGTCTGTCGATCGCCAAAAACTGGATGCCAATTTTGTTTGATTGACACCTGATTGGAGATATAATCAGGGAATAACCGACGTTCCGCAAGTGGCATAGAGTCCCACCAAATACCAGCTTCAGAAGTTTGTAGTGATCCGCCAGCTTGGCTCCAACCTATGGCTGAGTCGGGCCTGCTAGCAATCCAGAATAGTCCTTTACTCCTGATCACATTGGCTGGCCAATTATCATTGATATAGGTCCAGAATCTTGTAGGATGAAATGGTTTGCGGGCTCTGTACACAAAGCTAGAGAAGCCATATTGTTCAGTTTCTGGCACATGCGCCTTGCCTAGCTCAGCTTGCCAAAGTGGGTTTTGTTCGGCATCATCTGGGTTGTAGAGGTGGGTGTTTAGGATTAGATTCGGGTCAATTTTCCCATATTGAGTAGTATAGATTTGTGCAGTTTTGTTAAGGCTAGCTAACAAGCCTTTTAGTTCGGCAAGTTGGGCCTGGCTTACGGCATCTGCTTTGTTGATCAGGAGCACGTTCGCAAATTCGATTTGTTCCGTAAGTAGGTTCACAATTGGTCTAACATCATTCGGATCTTCTTTATGTAATCCTGCACTAGCTACCGTGGCCGCAGATCCGAAATCCTTCGGGAAGTTTTGGGCGTCTATCACAGTTACCATGCAGTCAAGACGGGTAAATTGGCTAAGGTCTATCTCTCCGTCCTCACTTACAAATGTAAAGGTTTGGGCCACTGGTACGGGCTCGCTAATACCAGTGCTTTCAATCAGAAGGTAATCATACCTGCCTTCGGCAGCCAGTTTTTTTACTTCAATAATAAGGTCCTCTCTCAACGTGCAGCAGATGCAGCCATTGCTCATTTCTACTAATTTCTCTTCGGTATGGCTTAGTGTATGTTCACGTGCAACGAGTTGAGCATCAATGTTGACCTCGCTCATGTCATTAACAATGACCGCAACCTTGAGGCCTAGTTTATTGTGCAATATGTGGTTAAGCAACGTTGTTTTGCCAGCTCCCAGGAAACCAGAAAGCACTGTTACAGGAATTTTTTTGGTGTTTTGGGGTTGCATTGGTTACAAGTACTAAGGATTTTGAGATGTGATGTAAGCAGTAAAATGGCTCCAAAGTAGCCAAGCCATGACATTTGCAAGGCCGTAAAGTCTAGCACTAGCTCTGCACTGATCAATAGAGTACCTAATAGCAGCAGTAGTGCTTTGGGGCTACTTAGGCCTAGCGTTCTGATCGACAACTGGGTAACAGTGACCGATAGCAATACAAAAAAGAACTGTAATAGGTGATCAACAAATGGGGATAGCAGGGCAGGGATGGCTATCATCAGGATAGGGGCGCCTAAGCAATGCACTAAACAAATACAGGAGACCAAAGCACCAGCTCGGTTGAGGCGTATCCAGCTTTTGTTTGTAGTGAAGTTGTGCGGTTGCATGGCGCAAAGGTAAGCTAAATTTGGCTAGTTGCAACATTGTTGCAACTAGATTTTTTTGTAGTGACCTATCGTGACCGCTTCTTATGTTGGGTTGATTCAACCAGCTACCATCGGCTTCCAAATGAGCTGTATGTGGAAGGCCCCGAGATTGTAAACGTTAGCACCCCTGGTGCCAACTCCAGCATTGCCCGCTGATGGCATGAAGTATCCGGCAGGTTTTGTTTTGGAAGTGGAGTGTCTTAACTTGCCTGCCGTGATGCAGACCAACACACCATATCGCTGCTGCTGGAACGACAGTTGCCGTAGAAACCATGAAAAAAATAAAAACGCTCGTTTTATTTTGTGTCCTCTCACTAACCTTCTTTGGTTGCGGAGGTACAATAGGTAATGTCAAAAAGTATTCTTTCTGCCACCTATCTAAGGTTGGTTTTCGAGGTAAGATCCTCCAACTGGCAACAGAAAGTCACTTTATTACCCCTAAGAATTCCAAATATGGTACTGCAGGGTATTTGATTTCCAAAGTTGACAGCAATGAATTTTTTATCTATATTGGTGGTGAGGATAGTTTGCTATTTGATTGCAAACTAAATAGAGATTACTTGAAGTGTGCTAATATTGTTGTTGTAGGCATAAGGATGAAGAGCGACCCTAGGATAATGCTAGATGATGAAATCCCTTGGCTTGATAAAAGAAGATACATCAATGAGTTCGAACGAGTTTTTATTAGCAAGGTAGAAGCGCTGGAAAGCGATCTGTAAAATGGTAGTTGGGCAAGTTACGCTTAACGCTTCTGGTGCTGGGTGGATGTGACTGGCCGCCACTACCACCTAAGCTAGAAATTTTGCGACGGCGATGCTGAGAATGTAACCATTAGCACCCTAGGGCCAACTCCACCATTGCCCGCAAATGGCATGATGTATCTGAAGGGTTTTGTTTTGGAAGAGGAGTGCACTATCTTGCCTGGCGTGATGCTTAACAACAAACCATATCGCTGCTTCTGGAACGACAGTTGCCATAGAAACCATGAAAAGAATGAAAACGCTCGTTTTATATTGTTTACTTGTACTAACCCTCTTTGGTTGCGGAGGTACAATAGGGCATGTTAAAAACTATACCTTCTGCAACTTATCTAAGGTGGGTTTTCGAGGTAAGATCCTCCAATTGGCTACAAAAAACCACTTTATTACCCCTGATAATTCTAAATATGGAACTGCGGGGTATTTAGTTTCCAAAGAGGACAGCAATAACTTTTTTGTCTATATTGGTGGTGAGGACAGTTTACTATTTGATTGCGAATTAAATAAGGATTACTTGGAGTGTGCTAATATTGTTGTTGTAGGCATAAGGGTGAAGAGTGACCCCTGGATAATGCTGGATAAAGAAATTCCTTGGCTTGATAAACGAAGATACATCAATGAGTTTGAGCGCGTTTTTATTAGCAAAGTAGAAGCACTGGAAAGCGATCTGTAAAATGGAGGTAGGTCAAGTTACAACTACCGCTTCTGGTACTGGGTGGGTATGACTGGCCACAATCGCCTAACACGTAAGCTGGAAGGTGTGCGACTATGGCCCCGAGATTGTAACCGTTAGTACCCCCGGCACCGACTCCAGCATTACCCGCACATGGCATAAAGTAGCTGAAGGGTTTTGTTTTGGAGGAGGAGTGCACTATCTTGCCTTTCGTGATGCAGATCATCACACTATATCGCTGCTGCTGGAACGACAGTTGCCATAGAAACCATGAAAAAAATGATAACGCTCGTTTTATTTTGTTTACTTTCACTAACCTTCTTTGGTTGCGGTGGGACAATAGGTCATGTTAAAAGGTATACCTTCTGCCACTTATCTAAGGTGGGTTTTCGAGGTAAGATTGTCCAACTGGTAACAAAAAACCACTATGTTTCGCCTGAAAATTCCAAATATGCAATTGCTGGGAATTTAATTTCAAAAGCTGACAGCAATGAAATTTTGATCTATATTGGTGGTGAGGATAGTTTACTATTTGATTGCGTATTAAATGAAGATTACTTGAAGTGTGCTAATATTGTTGTTATAGGCATAAGGGTTAAGAGTGACCCTAGGATAATGCTAGATGATGAAATCCCTTGGCTTGATAAAAGAAGATACATCAATGAGTTCGAGCGCGTTTTTGTTAGCAATGTAGAAGCGCTGGAAAGCGATCTGTAAAATGGCAGTAGGGCAAGTTACTCCAACCGCTTCTGGTGCTGAGTGGATGTGACGGGCCACTATCGCTTACCGAGTAAGCTGGAAGGTGTGCGACTATGGCCCCGAGATTGTAACCAATAGCGCCCCTGGCACATACTCCAGTTTTGCCTGAGCAAATGGCATGAGGCATCTGGATGGTTTTGTTTTGGAGGAGGAGTGCAGTATATTGCCTTTCGTTATGCAGACCATCACACTATATCGCTATCTCTATAACGGCAAGGAATACCTGAGCTGGTTTGGGTCTGGGGAGTATGATTATGGCTCAAGGCTGTATCATGGTGGTGTTGGACGGTGGATAAGTGTTGAACGGTTGATGGCGAAGTATCCAGTACAAAATCATCATGGCATTGTTGGTCATAGTTCGATTCCATTTAGGGAAATTGATGGTAATTTCTATTTTGTGGTTATAAATTACCAAAAACCGGTTATAATAATCTCTGCTACCTGTAATGTTAGAAGGGGCTATAGCAAATGTTTAGAATTATTACAGTCTGCTTTTGCGGCATTCAGTAATAAATTACGAAGGTGTATTTATCTGTTAACTGGTCAAAAGGTAATAGGCAAAAAAATAATTGTAAATTTTGGTCTCATGGTAAACAATGCCAATATGCTTCATGATTTGTTAATAAAAATTACGCTATTGGCTTTATTTTATTCATTTAAAATCATTAGTTAAATCTTAATTTTTCTCAATACAAACTTGGAAACTCCCTCTTTTGAATATTATCTGCTTTTGGCTATAGATACCATCCCTAAGGTGGATGCGAATGAAAGCGCATCTTCGATCTATTATTATCAAGTCGATGTATTAAAAATTTTATTAATCGTTTATGAAAAAAGAAATTTACTTTGGACCTTAAGTAGTTCTGAGATTACAGACTTCAATAAATGCTGTATATACATCGTAAGAAATCATGAGTCATCAATACTCGAAGAGGCGTTTGCATATATCAATAATGAAATTGCAAAACATTTTCCCATCATTAATACAGTGTATAATCCATATAAGTAGCAGGTGCTAA
>CANHWS010000095.1 GCA_947464365.1 Cytophagaceae bacterium
AGCTTGTGGTGGACGACGAGGACTGGCCATTGCCTAAATATCGCGAGATTTTGTTTATTCGCTAGTCTAAAAGATTAATTACAATTAATCTCAAGATTAAAGCCTGATCCTGCTAAAGTGGGGTCAGGCTTTTGCTTCTAAACATTTCGACTGCTACCTAAGGCGAATTTTTACAATAGGGCCTCTAGTAATAGCCCCAAAGCAAATTGCCCCCTAACCTATAGGCCTCGGGGCAATCGTTGGATACCTGAATTGGAGTTCAGCGATTAGGTTATTCCCTCACGACTTTTAGGTTAAGTACTTGGTTGTTGTCAGCAATCCGGAGTTGATAGATCCCGGCAACAAGATTGCTGGTATGTTGCTCAATAAATGTAGCCACCTCCTCGATTGTGCCGATCAGGTATCCAACTTGTTTACCAGTTGGTCCGTATAGGCTGACAGTATATTGTTGGGTGGGATCAGTAACACCTGCGTATGCCAAACGAACAACACCGCGGCTAGGATTAGGGAAGAGGTTAAAACTAACCCCACCAATGTTGGCAGATGCTATTGAGACAACCTTGCTATATTCTGTAGTTCCATCAAAATCCTCTTGTTTGAGCCTGTAATAGGCAGTTCCGACCAAGTTTTCGTCCAGATAGGTATAGGCTTGTGGTACGGCGGTGCTACTCGCACCGTTGACAAACCCGATCGGTTCGTAGGTATGCCCGTCGGTTGATTTCTCTACAGACCAGCCCTTGTTGTTCTGCTCTAGTGCAGTGGACCAGTCGAGACGGCCATGATTACCTTCGCGCACAGCATTTAGGCTGCTGATAACAACAGGGAGCACGCCACCTTGGTTAGCCATGCCATGAGGGGAGAACTGCGTTTTGCCTGTGATCCGTGCAGTGGCAACAGTGTTGGTGATCGCAGTTACCGATGTTGCGTTTGATTGGACCCAACGACCTGTGCCACTATTGAATCGGAACAAACCAAGTGGGTTAGCACGGTTGAAGGTACCTGTCTCTGCAGCGGCAGTCCAGCCAACATCAAACGTAGCAGTTGGGGTGCCTGAGATAATGTCAACTTCCCATGTCTTCTTAACTGTATTGGCTACAGAGCTGCCACATGTGGTTGCATTGCTCGTACAGATAAAGTCTCGCACACGGGCTTTGACTGTTAGAGCAGCCGTGTTACCTATCCGTACTGGGGAGTAACTACCACCGCCAGATACGGACGTACCGATTGGGAAAAGGATCGGTGTGGTTAATGTAGCGGCCCCCGAAATACCTGTTCTGATAAACCCACCAGTGCCATCAGCTTCAATATAGCGTACAGCCGTCAGGCCAGAAATTGCAGCTGCCGAGGCCATGCTTAGATCAAATACACCTAGGCGCAAACATCCGGTAGTGAACGTTAAGGCTGTTGCAGTAACATTTTTGTCAAGAGTAACGGCCCCATTGGCCCCCATATTGATGGTCAGTGCAGTGATGGATGAACGAAGCTCAGGGCCAGTCGTGATATTGGCTGTTGTACCCGTACCATAAACCGCAGTTGCAGTACCTGCAAATATTGGCGCAACATCCATTGACCCAAGTGACCTGGTTATTGTACCAGCATTGGCGATCGTGAGGTTTCCACCATGGGTAAGTTGTCCGCTTTGTAAAACAAGACTTGTCACGGTGCCAGCCGAACCAAACAAGGCTCCGGCAGCACGGTTGATGTTAATTGTGCCCGTAAATGGTTTTAACGTTGCTGGCCAGCTCCATTGAGCTTGGGCGCCGCCCTGGTCGCCAATCGTGAAGTTGGACGTGGCATTATGTAAAATAGTCCCTGCCATATTCAAGACCCCGTTAAAGCTAACGGTACGGCCGAGGGCGCTAAAGGTCGAACCTGCCTCAAGGTCAAAGTTGATAAAGGTGCCAGTACCTGCAGTGTTCATGGTCAAGGATGAATTGCCAGAAATTAAAATAACGTTCGAGCTGAGGCTATTGGAAGTTGTCATAACGGATGCCCCAGAAATATTGAGGTTCGTAATTGTAGCAGCTGCCGAATATGCCAAGGTTGATCCGGCGTTATGGTTAACCGTGGTATGCGTTGAAGCCCCAAAAAGCATTGAAGCACCACTGCGGTTGTAGTTTAGGGTGCTGAGCGAAACAGGCCAAGTGACCGTTCCTCCTAGTGCACCACTACCACCAACCGTCAAGATAGAGTTAGCACTACCAGTAAAGGAGCCAGTCCCAGAAAAGGTACCATTAGTGACAAAGGTATTGGTACCAATTGTGATCGTACGGTTAGCAGTAAAAGTCGTTACACCACCAACAGTAAGGCTAGCACTAGTGCCAAGTGTTAAAGGGCGATTGATCGTCAGGTTGTTAAGCCCTCCAGTAATAAGTGGCAAAGTGATTGCCGTGGCTGTGCTACCGCTTAAGTTAAGGTTGCTGGTTGCACCACCATTGATGGTGCCAGAACTTGTGATAGTTGCAGTGGCGGAGTTTAACTCGAGCGTATTGGCACCAATGCTATAAATACCTGCTGCTAATGGGGCAGCAGCAGCCGAAACCACAAGGTTACCAAGCAAGGTCTTGTTCCCTGATTGGGTTACGTTGGCGCCTGCGGATATTGTAAGGGCCGTCATGGTACTAGCTGTGAACTCTGGTCCAGTTGTCACTGTTGCAGGTCCCTGGTAGGTCAGGTTGCATGTAGCTAGGATTGTCGGACTTACGTCTATTGTTCCGGTAGTTCTAAAGATGGTCGAGTTGTTCGATATCGATAGGTTGCCAGCGCTGCTAATGGTCAAAGGTCCGTTAGTGAGGTATAGACCATTGTTAAGCGCGAGCGGGATCGCATTCGTAACCCCAAGGGTCCTGTTAACCGTCAGCCTTGCCAAGACCGAACTGGTGATGGCTGGCATAGTAAAGGCAGGCTCAGTTGCTGATCCACCAATAATCAGATTGGCCGTTGTACTACCTGTGAGCGTGCCTGTAGGGCCACTACCTAGGTCATTAAATCCTTTTTCGAGCAACAAGGTGCCACTTGCTCCAAAGCCAAACTTACCTGTCTGGACCTGCAATGAACCGCGCATAACGGCAGTGTCTGTGCTTAGATTTGCGCTGAAGGTCCCCTTGTCAACGATCAAGTTTTCGTAGGCGGCAGCAGGGACAACTTCATCTGCTGTAGCACCATTCATCCTGATAGTACCAGAAAGTAGGGCGCAATCAGTTGAAAGCTGGGTCTTGCCCCTAGCCCCTGAGATGATACCGTTGCTATAATTGGCAAAGCCATTGATATTGATGCCGTCGGTACGGAGCTCGCTAGTAGCTGGGACCACTAATGTTGTGCCAGTGGCACCGATAGACCAAGCAGTTGTGCCTGCAGGATTAAGCCTAAATGTTGTGTTGCCAACCAGTCTAAGCTCCCCGTTGTTGGAGATGGTATAGGTGCCAGCAACCGGACTTATTGTCAAACCTGGGTTGTTGATACGGAGTTTGAAATAACTACGTGGGGTTATCACTTGAGAGGCGCCACCTACATATTCTACTTGGCCACCACTTGCCATGCCAGAAATTGTCACAAACCGAGCACCCGTGCCACTAACAGTGAAAGCAGGTCGTGTAGCGGTATTGATTGAAACAGTACCATCTCCGATCCCTTGGGCGTCTCGCAACACGATTTTACCAAGGGTACCAAACGTTAGGCTTGGCTCAGGACAAACACCACCTGTACCAGAACAGGTACCTACTTGCCTGCTAACAAGCTGAGCACCTTCGACCATATCAAGGGTTCCGTTAATCCTGATCGTTCGTCCTTCTCGGATGCAAAGGCCAGATGTAGCAGATAGTTGAACATAAGCGCCTTGTTCTATGCGCCAATGGCAGGTGGCGTCTGCAGCATGGCTGTTAAGTGTTGTCCAAAACTCTGGGTTGACATTCAGTATAGCTGGGCTAGCCTCTGTCCCTCCCCGAAGCTTGAAAACTGGGTAGGAGACCTGAGAATGTCCGAATCCTCCGGCATAACCGACGTAGGCTAGTTTAAAGGTTTGACTGCACCTAGATAAGGTTGGTACGGAAGTGTAGATGAAGTTTTTACCAATGTCAATAATCATTGAGTCCATCGGCTGCGTTGTGCCAGCAGATGAAAAAACACCGTTCCCGCCGATGCTAGACTGTTTATTGAGGATTAAAGATCCGGCTATTTCCAGCTTTGTTTTGCTGGTGGTAGGTGGTGCTACATCAGCGCTGGCAATGGTACCTCCTCTGGCATCTGGACCTGTCATCGAGATATTTACGCCATTCGAGGCACTAGCACCAATTGTGTTGTCCGAAACAACATCGCCAGCCACTTTGACGGTGGTAATTGTACGAACACCATTGTTGAGGAACAGAACCGTGTTTGCTGTTAGAGTAACACTCAAACAAAAAAAGTCAGAAGCAACTAGATTAGACGCTGAAGAACCAACCCTGACCTGACCAATAGTGTGGGTTTGAGTTCCATCTGTAGTAGTGCCAAGGATCAAGACACCACGTTGCAAGTTCAGGAACCGTTCAACATTCAAATTGCCGACCGTATTAATCCGTCCTGTCAGGGAGCTGCCTGAAATACCTGAGGCACCAGCTGTCAGGGCATTGGTGCTGGCAGAATGGTTTATCGAAAGGCTGTTAAAGGTAATAGATCCCGTCCCGCCAAGCGTTTTGGTATTGTTGTGGGCTGAGGTCATCAAAACATTTACACTATCAGCACCTTCTGCAAGATCAAGCGTTCCGTTGATGACAAAGTTGCCTGTGCTGGTGTTGGTGGAAGTGATTGTCAGGGTCCGGGCTCCAGCACCCGATTTTACCACTAGGGAGCCACCAGCATTGATCGTCAGGTTGGCACAGGTGTGGTTGGCATCGATGCTAACGGTGTGACCGTTAAGGATAACGACAGTGCCAGTGGCTGAAGGCACTGCACCGCCAGACCATGTACTAGTTAGGTCCCAGTCGCCAGAGCCCGAGCTATTTTGGGCAATCACTGGTGACCAACCAATCCATAAGACGATCAAAAAGAGAGATAGTAATGATTTTTTCAAAGCAATATTAAGATCAGGTTAAAAATATGAACATCCAAATTTAGCTTTCCCGACTTGGAATAACAAATAATTTTCGGCCAATTCGGATCGATTTAGCCCTTGCTCGACTAAATTTTACAACAATCTGACTAATCAAGTCGTTGTAACTAGTCTTTCTTGAATTGGTCCTATACCTGTTTGGTATAGTAGATTGGCTAATGGAGAGCAATTGGCCAAAATGTTTTGCAGGAATTGGGGCTTTCAGCTTTGGATGATAGCTTTGGCCTACGCTGGCGTTCCTGTGCCATGATTTACTTGATCCGACCGAATTTTGCTACCCCCTTATCCTGAATTTCCATCCGAGGACCGACCCAAATACTGGCTGCATGGTCTGTTATTTGTCCTGACATTAATTGCTACCACCTTTGCAGGGGCAGAGTGGACTTTGGGCCGAAATTTTTTCTATGGAGAAAATGCCATCGGTATAGATGCCTTTACAACCGGATTTCAGTTCAGCCTTCCATTCCTACTGATTTTGACTTGCCATGAGATGGGGCATTATGTTGCTAGTAGGTATTATCGTGTCTTAGCAACCCTACCCTATTATATACCTGCTTGGTTTGGCTTTTTACCCCTAGGCGGTATTTTGCCCTCCATCGGTACGTTTGGCGCCTATATCAAGATCAAACAAGCCCCGAGGAGTACCCAACAGTTTTTTGACATTGGCATCGCTGGTCCCTTGGCTGGTTTTGTGGTCGCACTAATGTGCCTAGCTGTGGGTTATGCCACCCTACCACCGATTGACTATATTTTCAGCATCCACCCAGAGTTTGCGAAATGGGGAGCCGAATATCCTGCGTACGCCTACAAAGAGCCTAACTTAAAGGTAGGTACAAACCTGATGATGCAGATCATGCAATACTTGTTTGCAGATCCGGCCTTGGTTCCTTCGGGTTATGAGCTAATGCACTACCCTTTGCTTTTCGCCGGCTATCTGTCATTGATGTTCACAAGCCTCAACCTCTTACCCTTTGGCCAGCTTGATGGTGGGCATGTAGTCTATGGACTTATAGGTTATCGTAGGGCGCTGAAGGTGATGCCATGGTTGTTCACCGCATTTGTGTTCTACGTGGGCCTTGGCATGGTCCAGCCAATTAACATCAATAGTGCGACCATTTTTGAGGATAGCATCTGGCCCAACCTCACAACCTTGACCATATACTACATCGCCTTTAGCAAAATTTACCCCGAGCTTAAAGACAATCTGGCTGTTTCACTTGGCATTTTTGCCGTTCAGTACGGCATCCAGACCATATTCCCTGGCACAATGGGTGCCGATGGTTATGTGATGTTCTTGCTTATTGTAGGTCGTTTTTTAGGAGTCACACATCCACCTGCTGGCTATGAGCATCCGCTTAGTCTTGGGCGTAAAATCGCAGGTGTCGTCGCCCTGCTGATTTTTATTTTGTGTTTTAGCCCCCAGCCATTTATGATCGTAGCCGACTAGTACTTTATCCCCCTTAATTTGACTACCCATAGGCACCAACCTGCAATATTGTTTTGGCGTGGTCGTTATGTAGGCAAGACATATATGGGGATACAGATACTCGTACCAAGATTCTAACCAAGCCAACCGATGCTGCTACCTTTGCACGGCCATGGCATTGTACCATCACCCTACCTATGTCCCAAAAATATAACATCCTTTGGGCAGACGACGAGATCGATCTGCTAAAACCGCATATCCTCTTCTTGGAGGCTAAAGGATACCAGATAACCCCAGTCCGTAGTGGTGCAGATGCCCTTGACAAGGTGCATGAAGAGGCATTTGACCTTGTTTTTCTGGACGAAAATATGCCCGGCATGTCAGGCCTCGAGACCTTGGCCCAGATCAAGGCAGCCAAACCTACCCTCCCCGTGGTCATGATCACCAAGAGTGAAGAGGAGCACATTATGGAGGACGCCATTGGGTCACAGATCAGCGACTACCTGATCAAACCACTGAACCCCAACCAGATCCTGCTTTCTGCGAAAAAAATCCTTGAGAACAAACGTTTGGTCACAGAGAAGACCAACATGAGTTATCAGCAGGATTTCCGGAACTTAGCGATGGTCTATAACGACCGCATCGATCATCAGGAGTGGGCCGATATATACAAAAAGCTGGTCTATTGGGAGCTTGAGATCGACAAGACTGAGAACAAAAGCATGGGCGAGGTAATCGTGATGCAGAAAGATGAGGCCAACTCCAACTTCTCAAAGTTTATCATCGACAACTACGAAAGCTGGCTCAATGATGCCAAGGTGGATAGTCCGCTGATGTCTCACCAGCTGATGAAAAAGAAGGTACTGCCCCTGCTGAAGGAAAATGACCCTTTGTTTTTCGTCTTGATCGATAACCTACGGTACGACCAGTGGAAGATCATCGAGCCGATCGTGAATGAGTATTTCAGTGTGGAGGAAGAGACCACCTACTTCAGTATCCTGCCAACGACAACTGCATACGCCCGTAATGCCATCTTCAGCGGCCAAATGCCCAGCGAAATGGCCAAACAAAGCCCCGACCTTTGGGTCAATGATGATGACGATGACGGCAAAAACAACAACGAGGACAAGTTCTTGGGCCAACAGTTGCAGAGGGCACGTCTGCCTCACAAGTTCTCATACCACAAGATCCTGAACACGGGGCAAGGCAAGGATTTGCTTGACAAGCTCCACAACCTGAAATCAAACGCCCTCAACGTTATCGTCTATAACTTTGTGGATATGCTGTCTCATGCTCGCACAGATACAGCCATGATCCGCGAGTTGGCACCAGACGAGTCGGCCTATCGGTCCTTGACGAAAAGCTGGTTTGAGCATTCACCATTGCTAGAGATGCTGCGCAAAATGGCCGAAATGAAATGCCGTGTGATCATCACTACCGACCATGGCACTATCAGGGTTAAACGGCCTTTCAAGATCGTGGGGGACAAAAATGTCAACACAAATCTGCGTTACAAACATGGAAAAAACCTAGGTTTTGACTCATCTAATGATGTATTCGTGACCCGCAAACCAGAGAGTTTTTTCCTGCCTAAGCCAAATGTCAGCACGGCTTATGTCTTCACGACGGGGGACTATTTCTTTGCTTACCCTAACAACTTCAACTACTATGTCAACTACTATAAGGACACATTCCAACATGGCGGCATATCGCTAGAGGAGGTAATCATTCCTTTCATCCAGTTGTCGCCAAGGGTGTAACTAACCATTGCTTTATGTTAATGACGTTAAAGCCTTTGTCCACTGGTGGCAAGGGCTTTATCTTTGCTTGCTGATTTGGTCCATGGCTGACACAAAAGACTGATTACAGTCTTGACCCTTAATATGCCCCTTGGTTGGGCCCCTTAACAACCTTTGCTATGAAAACACTCTATACACTTTTTGCATTTCTGGTACTCGCCCTAGTTTCAACAACGACATTTGCGCAAGGGGTGATGCAGTTTGAGGCTGAAAACCACACCTTTGATGCCATCATCGAAGGGGAGTTAGCCTCCCACGACTTCAAGTTTACGAATGTAGGCGACAAACCTGTTATCATCAGCCATGTACAGGCCAGCTGTGGTTGCACCACCCCCACCTGGACCAAAGAGCCTATTATGCCTGGCAAACAGGGTGTAATCACTGCAGCCTACAACAGTGCTGGTCGTCCAGGTCCATTTGCCAAAACTATTACCGTCACGAGTTCGGCCAAACCATCTACACTAGCGCTTTCCTTCCGCGGAGTAGTTCTCAAAAAGGCTGATGAACAAAAACTAACCTCTGAGGAAAAGATTGCAGCCCCTAAACTCGTTCTTGATCGCAATGCAACCTCCATTGGCAAGATTGAGTACCAACAAAAGGTAACCTCCAAATTCAAGGTCACCAACACTGGACGCAATGCACTCAACATCAAGGATGTGCAGAGTGCTTGCCTTTGCACAAGCTTTAAGGTATCAAAACCTGAAATAGGTGCTGGAGAGTCTGCTGACCTTGAGATTACGTTCAGTGGACTCAACAAAGGGGCAGTCAACGAAAAAGTGTATATAAGCAGCAATGACCCTGTGACACCTTATAGCCTAGTGACGATGAAGGTCAATGTGGTCGATAAGTTGGTGCCTTCTGCTATTATGAAGGAAAGCTCTGCACCAATTCCGTTTAAATAGGATTTAGATAGCCCTTGATAGTAACATTATCAACAAGCCTCAGGATCAGATTCTGGGGCTTTTTTGAGGCAAATCGCGAGCAATAGCCACATGGCTTTAGGTTTGCTGCCAATAAACTGCTACACTTAACATCATTATTCTCCCCAGCAATGCGCAAAATCCTATTCATAGACCGTGATGGCACCCTAATTGTGGAGCCACAGCCTAGTCAACAAGTGGATAGCTTTGATAAGCTAACGTTTTTGCCTGGTGTCATCAGCCAGTTGGGTCGGGTGGCTGCCCTAGAGGACTATGAATTGGTAATAGTCACCAACCAAGATGGTCTCGGCACAGATAGCTTCCCTGAGGCGGATTTTTGGCCGGTGCACAACCTAATGCTAGAGATCTTATCAGGCGAAGGCATCCGATTTGAGCAGGTGCTGATAGACCGTAGTTTTGGCCACACTCCAGCCCCAACCCGCAAACCGCAATTAGGCCTCCTTCAAGATTATCTTGCAGCTTCTGACATTGATTGGGCCAACAGCTGGGTCATTGGCGATCGCCTGACAGACGTACAACTGGCCCAGAATTTGGGTTGTGGTCATGCAGCATGGCTAGGGTCAGCTGCTGAGGTATCCGATAGGGCCGAAAACCCTGAACAATGGCTGGAGTCTGCCTCCATCAACCCTAACCGACCAAAGATTAGCACTGACCAGGTGCTGTTGGTGGACAACTGGCATCATCTGGCAGATGTCTTGATCATGGGCCAACGTAAGGTGCAGACATCTAGGCATACCAACGAAACTAAGATCGACATTAGCCTGAACATAGATGGGTCTGGCCAGTGTGAAATCCAGACCGGGTTAGGTTTTTTTGACCACATGCTGGAGCAAATTGGGCGCCATGGAGGCCTCGACCTAAATATCAGGACACAAGGTGACCTCCACATAGACGAACATCATACCATTGAGGACACTGCCATTGCCTTAGGTGATGCCATCAAAAAGGCATTAGGCGATAAAAGGGGCATCAATCGGTATGGTTTTGTCCTTGCCATGGATGATGCCCAAGCAACAGTTGCCATTGATTTTGGTGGGCGTCCCTGGCTAGTCTGGGAGGCGGACTTTAGGCGCGAAAAAGTCGGAGATATGCCAACAGAGATGTTCTCGCACTTCTTCAAGTCCTTTGCCGATGCTGCCGCAGCCAATGTCCAGATAGCTGTCAAAGGTGACAACGAACATCACAAGATTGAGGCCATCTTCAAGGGGCTTGCCAAGTGTATTAAACAAGCTGCCAGCCGTGACCACCAAAGGCTGCAACAGTTGCCAAGCACCAAAGGGATGCTATAATTGCTGCAGAGGCAATTGTCGCTTACTTGTTGGCAACAATGCTTTGGGATAGCTGGTGGTAGAGGTTATGTAGCTCTGGGTTGTCAGCCAATAGGTCGAGGTGCTTTTTCATGGTCCGTTGGTCACCACGGATAGCTGGACCCGTTTGGGCTCTTGCGGGGCTGATCTCGAGAGCCTTGTTTACCGTTTCAGCAATCAGGCTATGTAGTAGGTCAAACTCAAGCTCATCGGCCTCAAGCACGTTGCTTGCCAAGTGGAAGAGGTGGTTGCTAAAATTACAAGCAAAAACCGCCGCCAAATGGAGGGTTTTACGCTGTTCGCTACTGATAACTTCCACTCGTCTGCTAACCGTTTTGGCTAGTGCCTGTACCACTTTTAGACTTTCAGCATTGAGGGCCTCAATACAAAACGGTACATCTTGTAGGTCTAGCTCGACACCTTTCGTAAAAGTCTGGAGTGGATAGAACACCGCTGGCTCAAAGTCATACCCCATCAGGATGTCAATTGGCTGGCTGCCAGAGGTATGGGCCACAAGCGCATTAGTCGGAACCAGTAACTGACGAGCCACCAACTCTATCGCATCATCTGGCACCGCTATGATGAATACGTCTGAGGCACTGGTCTCGAAGTCCAGATCATCAACTGGGTCACTATTGTACAGAGCATTGGCAAGCTCTTCGGACTTGGCATAGTCACGACTATAAACCTCATTGATCGTATGGCCTGCACGCTCAAGTGCTAGGGCCAAATGCCAGGCCACGTTTCCCGCTCCGATGATCGATATTTGCTGGTACTTCATATCCCGATAGGTTGGGTGGATTGCAAAGAGACTAGG
>CANHWS010000096.1 GCA_947464365.1 Cytophagaceae bacterium
ACCAAATAGATTTGCCAGACCTTGCCCATCTCCTAGAGGTGGGCATTGGTTATTTTGCCAATACTGGCAGACACGCCACTTGGCAACCCTACCATTTGACCTGCACCAACGAAATGTCTAACCTGAATCTGAAATTCACCACCAAAACGATCAATCCTAGCTTAGCAAGTAGCCCAATAATCAAACCTAGGCAGCTGCAAATGCTACACGCTTTGCTGGCATTGACATTTTGTTTGCTAGGTTTTTTTGGGCCTAGGGTGGCAAATGGTCAGCAGCGTTATGGTAATGAGTGGATCAGTTATGGTCGGACCTATTTTAAGATCCCTATAGTTCAAAACGGTATCTACCGCATCGGTAAGTCAACCTTGGACCAGGCAGGTATCCCGACAGGGACAATTGGTCGTGGCCAATACCAGATTTGGCGCAGAGGTGTTGAACAAGCCATTTTCGTGACAGGTACCCAGCCAAGTATTCCGTTTGGCACTACAGACTACATCGAGTTTTACGCCCAGAAGAACGATGGTGAGTTTGATTCGTCCCTCTACCTGAGGCCTGAATACCAGCCACACAAGCTCAATAACCTCCACACAGACACCGCTGCTTACTTTCTGACTTGGCTGCCGACGGGTCAACAGGGTAAACGCATGGAGCAATATGCCGAAGATCGTATTAGCGTTCAGCCCACGAGTTGGCATCGCGAAGAAAGGCTAACACTTCAGACGGAAACCTATACCAAGGGCAAAGGTCATCTGGATGATTTGGGGGCTCATATTTTCCACTCTTGGTTTGATAGGGGAGAAGGTTGGGTTAGTGCCGAGATCACGTCTGCAGCTTCCGGCACCGCAACATACACCACTGTTTTTAGTGGCCTGAGTGCAGTCAGCGGGTTCTTGACGCCAACTGTTGAGGTCGTCGTCGTTGGTCGGAACGGCAATCAGCACCGCGTCCAAGTGCTTGCAGGGGCCAGTACGGCAAGCCTATCCCATGTTGATAGTTTATCTTGGCGTGGTTTCGATACTCAGTATCTGGACGGGACTGTCCCTATTGCAACTATTGCTGGCGGTCAGCTTGTTGTGCGTGTCCGTGTCTTGAGCAATAGCACCACAGTCATTGACCGTTTTTCGATCGCCTACGTTCGGCTTCGTTATGCCCAAAACCTGGACCTCGGAAACAATACCACTGATCGGACCTTTGTTTTGCCGGCATCAGGGCAGGATTATTATCGGCTGGCATTGATTAATCCACCAACTGGCCTTCGGGTCTATGATGTCGGACGGCCTAATAATGTACGGTTGCTCAGAAGTCTTGGTGCAGGCCTTGGCCAACAGCTGTATGCAGTTGATGGGGCCATTGCCGGGACCAAGGTGTTCGCCAATGTGCAGCCTTTTCAGCTCCAGGCTCTTAGCCTCAAGCGCGTCAATTTCCGTAACATCAATCCACAAGCTCATAACTACCTCATAATTAGTTCGAGGGCGTTGATGCGCCCAGCCCAGGGTGTGGCCAATCCCGTTCGTGCATACGCTGATTATCGGGCATCTGTACAGGGTGGTCGGTTTGATACCTTAGTCGTGGAGCAGGATTTGGTCATCAACCAGTTTGGTTTTGGTGATCCTAGTCCGTTGGGTACCCGCCATTTTCTAGACTTTATGCTGCAGGGACGAGCCGAATACTTGTTGTTGATCGGTAAAGGACGCCAAGTGCAGGACCGGTTTGCTGCTGACTATCAGGCGACCAACTTGGTACATACCTTCGGCACACCCGGGAGCGACGTCCTGCTGAGTGCCGGACTTCGTGGATCGGGGCAAGAGCCTGCTTTGCCTACAGGGCGACTATCCGTCTTGCGGCCCATTGATATCCTGACCTACCTTAACAAGATCAAGGAGCATGAGGCTCTTGGCTTCAAAGATATTTGGCGCAAAAACACCTTGGTCCTGACAGGGGGCAAGCTGGGCGAAACCGATGGTTTCAAACTCTATGGCCAATCTTACCAAAGATCACTCAAGGGCCAGTTATTGGGTTCTGACTGCAAGCTGATCACCCGAGAGGACGCCACCACGATCATCGAGAGTATCAATGTTGCAGAGTTGGTCAATAAAGGACTAAGCCTGATTACCATCTTTGGGCACAGCTCGCCTGCTGGTGCGGATATCGACATCGGTAACGCGAGCGAGCCAGGGTTCAACAACCAAGGTAAGTACCCGATGATCATCCTGAATGGATGTGCAGCTGGCAACTATTTCACCACAGGGTC
Organism: Cytophagaceae bacterium; assembly: GCA_947464365.1. Classification (GTDB taxonomy): domain Bacteria; phylum Bacteroidota; class Bacteroidia; order Cytophagales; family Flexibacteraceae; genus CANHWS01. The sequence goes on from CANHWS010000096.1 coordinate 2,252, forward strand.
TTTCGTGTTGGCAGATAACTGGCTTTATACCCCTAATCGTGGAGCCATTATGTTCCTCGGCAATGTAGATGAAGGCTTGGCCTCGACCCTGGATGCCTATATGGATCAATACCTCAAGATCCAGTTTCAGGATAGTTCCTTCTTTTCAAAATCAGCAGGTGTTGTCCAGAAGGAGCTCATTAAACGCTATATGAGGCGCGGTTTTGTCGATGCGATCGACAGTATCCTGACTGATCAGTTCACGATGCATGGTGACCCAGCATTATTGCTATTTGGTGCCCCCAAGGTGGACTACAAAACCAGCAATGCCGAGGTCTTTTTGCGAGATAAAAATCCAAGCACAGCATCATCTACCATTAGGGTGGGTGTAGTTGTCTCTAACCTAGGACGTGCCACCAGCGATAGTCTGACTATTCGGTTCCGGCGCGTGTTATCAGATGGTCGGACCCTCAACTATTTTTCTGAAAAACTAGCTCCGGTCTATCGCCTCGACACCATCTTTTATGAACTCCCTAAACCAGATGGCAACTCAGGTGGTACCAATTCCTTGATTGTGACGCTTAATTATTATGACTTGGTGGACGAGATCACGAAGTCAAATAACGAAGGGCGTTTGGACTTCTTCTTGCCAGAGTCTGGCCTGAGTACCTTGTTCCCACCTAATTATGGTATCGTTGGCAATGCCACTAATTTGCGCCTGACGGCCCAGAGCAACAACCTGCTATCGGCAGCACGAGACTACTACTTTGAGTGTGATACCACGATCAGGTTTAACAGTCCGATCAAACTCACGGCAGTTGTCCGTGACTTTAATCTGGCTCGGGCCCCGATATCATTGCCTGTACGTCAAGATAGCACTGTCTATTATTGGCGTGTCAAGTTTAACGACGTACGTGCACCAAGTGATACCACTTGGTACAATAGCAGTTTCACTTATGTTAATGGTCTGCAAGAAGGTTGGTCGCAACGTCGGTTTGACCAATTTACGGAAACGACTGACCTAGGTGTCAATAAAATCTATGCGACCAGGTCATGGGACTTTCCGCTTAATAGCCTCAACCTCAGGATTGAGGCGGCAGGAGGCAATGTCAAGACTGGCAATAGCTGGCTTGGTAGCAATGTCTACCTTAATGGGGTCAATATTTTTGTAGGCTCTGATGCCTCTTTCAATTGCTACCCCAATTTTGGCTCCTCGGGTACGATCGAGGATCGCCTCATTACCCTTGTCTTGGACAAGAATACCTTACAATTTAAGCCTGCCGTGCGCAACCCATTTAGCGAACAGCGTGAGTTGTGTGGGCGTCGGCCATTTCCGTTTAATTTCTATAACCAGACCCAGACGTTCTTATTCGTCCAGATGCAGAACCAAATATTGGGTGTTAACACCAACGACCCAACCAAACGCTGGATGGACGATGGCGACATTATGGTGGTGCTCAACAGTGGGGATTTTGCGTGGGAACGCGCTCGGCAGATAGGTGGTAGTGCAAGCTATCGGTTCTATATGCAGGGGTTAGCAAGCATCGGGATTGATACTGCAGCCTTTGTAGCACGCAACCTGAACGGCTATCCCTTTATTGGTGTTGGTCGTAAACGGGGGCCATATGCCTCAGCCCGGATGATTTATGCGAATCCGCTATCGGCGGTCCCTCCTAGGAACCAAATCCTGACACTTGATACCACCTTTAGCGTCAGGTCGGCCACAGGTACCATTCAGTCACCAAGGATTGGTCCGGCCCGTCAATGGCAATCCGTCCGCTACCAGTTTGCAAAGCCGGCCGGCAGTTGGTTTAAGCTGAGTTTGTATGGTGTCAGCTTGCAGGGGCAAGAGTCCTTGTTAGTAGATAGTTTGATTGGCAGTAGCCCTGACATTAGTAACATTGATGCTGCGCAGTATCCGTATATTTATCTGAAGGCAACTGTTACCCACCCAGGTAATGTGCCGCCACAGCTCAAACGTTGGACTGTTTTGTACGAAGGTGTGCCCGAAGGTACCCTAAGTGCGCAACTAAGCGGACAATCCCAGCTCACGATCCCCGAAAAACAAGAGGGCGAAAAGGTTAATCTTAAGGTTGTCTTTCAAAACATCAGCAATAAAACTTTTGCCGATACTATTGGTGTGCGGGTTCGTTTGCGGAATGCCATTGGCCGTCAGCAATTTATCAAGGTGCCCACTTTGCGCGCCCTTGGTCCGAACGATACTGGCAGTGTGATCCTGAAAGACATTAGCACCATCGGTTGGGCGGGGGATAATAGTATCCAGGTTTTTTTCAACCCGCAGTACCAAGCCGAGCAGATTTATACCAACAACAGTATCGAGATACCTTTCAAGGTTAAAGGAGATAACATCAATCCAATGTTGGATGTGACCTTCGACGGGGTCAGGATCATTGACGGGGACATTACCTCGCCGACACCAGCAATATCGGTAGTCCTGAGGGATGACAACCGATTCTTGCCCAAGCAAGACACTACAGGTCTGTTGATCACACTATCCAAGCAAGGTAGTACCGAGCCTGCCACCCGAGTCAACTTTGCGGATGGTAAAGCTAGGTTCACCCCTGCAACAGCCAACACCCCGCTCCGTATTGACTACCAGCCAGATGCCATGTCGGACGGAACCTATACCCTAAGGGTCCAGGGCGAGGATGCCAGTGGTAACAAAAGCGGTTTGGCGGATTATACCATCAACTTTAAGGTCCTGAACGAAAGTACGGTGACCAACTTCTATCCCTACCCGAATCCGTTCAGTAGCAGTACGCGGTTTGTCTTCACCCTTACTGGTGCCGAGATCCCAGACGATATCAAGATCCAGATCATGACCGTAGCAGGGCGAGTAGTGCGCGAAATCACGAAAAATGAGCTTGGGCCTATCCGGATTGGGAATAACATCACGACTTTTGCATGGAACGGCACCGACGAGTTTGGCGACAAGCTGGCCAATGGTGTGTACCTCTATCGCGTGATTTTGCGCAAGAATGGCCAACCGATGGACCATCGGGCCACGGACGCCGAAAATTTGTTCAAGAACGGCATCGGCAAGATGTATCTGATGCGTTAACCTACCCCATCACCCTCTTTTTTTGGTAGTCTTACTTCTGTCTTTGTTTCGTATTTTGATTAGGCAGCTATCCACGGGCTTAGTGTTCGGGGGTGTTTTGTTCAGTCAACTAGCATTGTTGCCTAGTCTTGGGTTTTCGCAAAATGCTCGGACTGGGGGCGAGCTTAATGGCGCAGTCAAAGGCAAGTCACGTCATAGTTTTCATGTCCGAGGTAAGGTCTGTAATATGGCCAATCCGAAGGAGCAGGTTCCGTTTGCGCATGGCCAAGATTTGCTCTCGGGTCAACATTTCTTGGCAGATGGACAAGGTAATTTTGATATCAGCAGCGATCAACCTATTACTCGGCTGACTTTCAAATCTGATCTGCATGCCACCCAAACGGTCGAGGTCAATGATGCTTCTGAGATTACAGTCCTGATGGCTAGAGTTTTGCCATGGCCGCAAAATCAAGAGACAGAAGCAGGTACAAAGGAGCTGGTCCAACAATTGGTTTTTGCTAAAAAACGTAACGATCCGGATCGTGTAGGCCACTACCAACACCAAGTCTACCACAAGCTATCGGTCCGGACCGATAGCTTGGCCGAGATCACCCAACTGATCAATGCAGGCTTCAGAATCTTTGGCAAGCCGTTGCTGGATACTAAGTCGCCATTTCATTATTTGTTCCTGACCGAGACGACCTCGCGCAAATACTACCAGACCAATGGCAAACAGAAGGAGCTGATCGATGGCTTGCGCGTGTCGGGCATCCAACAATTTGGGGGCAACTTACCCTTGGCGCAGCTCCAGGCCTTTAGTGTATATGCTAACTATGTTGCACTCCAAGGGGTCGACTACATTGGGCCCTTGGCTGGCGAGCCGACTAGTCGATATGTGTTTGAGGTACGGGATACAATTCCCGTTTCGGACGACGTAATCTATCTCCTGAGGTTCTATCCGAAGAAGGGGCAGCAGGTTAGCACCATGCGTGGCTATCTTTTTGTTTCGGCACGGGATTATGGCATCTATCACGCCATCTTTCAACCAGGGTTGATAACGGGTGTCCAGAGTATACTGACCCAGACGTATCGACGGGTCATAATGGATGGAAAGAGTCGTTGGGCGCCCGCAACTTACCAAGCGACCCTGTACAAACCAGAGGCAGTGGGCAATGTGCCGATTGAGATTGTGCAGGAAGGATATGTAACGGCCTTTACTAGTCTCGATAAACAAACAACGGAAGTCGTCTTGCCCTATGACCAAACAAAGGAGAATTGGCGATATGATGGCATCATTGTCGAGCCAGTGACTGGGGCTAGTCTTCGGGATTCTGTATTCTGGATCGGACACCGACCTATGTCTTTATCAGCTCCTGAGGTGAATACCTATCGGTTTTACGCCAAGGTTGGCAGCCTCAAGTCTGTAGACCGACTGCTAAACATAGGCGAGCAACTTTATTATGGGCAGTTAGGCTACCAAGATTGGGCGATCGACCTCAATCGTGTCTTTACTTTCAACTATTATGAGTCCTTGCGGCTAGGGCTTGGCCTGACACGCTACTGGTTCGACCACCGGCTTACTACAAGTGGGTACGTCGGTTATGGGTTTCAGGATAAAGCTTATAAGTATGGCCTTAGTGGGTCCTACGTTCTGGACTCTACTTATGATGTGCGCATAGGCTATCAGTATTTTGATGACTTGGTGGAGCCTGGCCAGCCCAAGTTTTTCCGCGAAGAAACGATGTCCAGTGCCGAGCGGCTCCGGAAATACCAGATCCCAAGGTTTGATATTGAAGTCCAGCACCAAGGGGCGGCAAGTGTATCGCTATGGCCCAATTTGGGTTTTCAGGCTGCTTATAACTTTAGGTTTATACGTCCGCTATATGAATATAGTTTCAATGCCCTAGGTATCGAAGGTCTAGCTCCTACGCCGCTATCCAGCTTCACGACCAATGAGGCAGTCCTTGGGTTCAAGTGGACCATTGGTGAACGATTTATACGCCTAAGGCGCAATTTGGTTAGCATCGGGAGCAAGTGGCCCTCCTTGTATGTTAACTATACATACGGAATTGTCAACGCCGCAGGGCAACAAACGCCCTACCGTCGGTACGATCTCAAATCACAGTATCAATTTAAAGCACCCGGGTGGGGAAGTACAAGGCTTTCGCTACTTGCCGGCCGTATCGTTGGCAATGTGCCCTATAGCCTGCTCTGGACGGGCAAACCAAGTTATCAGGATGCGAGTGCCGTAATCACGAATAGCTTCGAGACTATGCGGTACAACGAGTTTTTGGCAGATGAGTACTTGGCCTTTTTCGGTATCCACAGTTTTGACCCAATCGAGATTGATGGGTTCCCGTACTATCCCTACATATCGCTGATGCATAACATGGGGTGGGGTAGCTTGCAGCATGGCGAGTTTCATGGCCAAGTCAACAAAGCAAGCTGGGCGCAAGGATTTTACGAATCGGGGCTATTCTTTAATGACGTATTCGTTTTCAACCTAGGTGGCCTCCGCACAGGCCTAGGTATCGGTGGTTTCGGACGCTATGGGGCGACTGCTAGGCCAGCTTTTTGGGACAATGCAGTCTTTAAATTTGCCTTACGATTTGGCACCTAGGCTATAGGGGTAAGTTCTATTTACCTCTATTTGATGTTTTTAAGGCTAGAATGCCATTAGCTTCTGCTTTGTTGGTTTGTCCAACGAAGGGCAGGCCTCCAACATAAGGGACCATAGCCGATGGTCAAGACAGAAACGCATACCTTCTATCAGATTGGCAGTCAAGGTCTTGATCATGACAACATCGGCATTTGGATGCGCGATCCGGAATACCTCAGGGCATAGGTCATCTTGTAGGTTTTCGCTTTCGGCCAATAGTTGCTCCTTGATGCGCTCACCAGGTCGCATCCCAACCGTCCTCATGTAGTCCGCTGGTTTGCCGTTGATCCGTAACATCCAGCTGGCTAACTGACCGATGGTGTAGGTCGGCATCCAGAACCCATATAGCCCTCCATTTTCGCCCATAGCCCCTGCTTGCAACATCCGGTGGCATGCATCCGCAACGGAGATAAAAAAGCGCTCCATGGTCGGGTCTGTAATGGTGATTGGCTGTTGGTTAGCCAATTCCGTTTCCCAAAGCGGCAACACCGACCCACGACTGCCGATGACGTTGCCAAAGCGCATGGTCATGAATTTGGTCTGTTTACTCCTTAGTGCACTTTCTTGGGCCATCACACTCACCCATTGTTCGGCCACATATTTGGTCGCTCCCATCAAGCAGGTTGGCTGTACTGCCTTGTCCGTGCTCAGCAAAACAACTCGATCCACGTTATACCGTAAGGACAATTTGCCTATCAAAAAAGTCCCCCAGATATTGGTGTTGACCGCAGCCCAGACCGCCTCTTGCAACAGGGGCACATGTTTGTAGGCGGCGGTGTGGAACACAATTTCGGGCTTGAACTTCGAAAAAACAGCATCCAGCCGGTTGCTATGGCATACATCCTGCAGTTTGGGGATGATCTTGACTGTTGGGCAAAGCGCCATCAACTCGCGGCTGAGGTCTACCAATGGTGACTCGGTCACGTCGACCAAAACCAAAAGTGCTGGCTTGCTCAGGGCAATTTGTTTTGCAAGTTCGGAGCCAATACTGCCAGCTGCGCCTGTGATTAAGACACGTTTATCTTGGTATTGCTGCTGGACTTCCTTTATGGCCTGGGTATTATTCAAGTAACTAGCAGAGGAACTTAAAAGGTCCGCCAGCGAAATCAAACTCGGACCATTGCAGGACCTATCGTCAAACTGATATAGTTGGTGGCCTTTATCAAGGGCTTTTTCCCATCCATCCAAACTAACTCCGTTGGTGTTATTGACTACGATCCTGAGACCAGTGGTTGGTTCAGGATTTAACTCCAATATGTCTTTCAGACTGCCATATACCATAACCGACTCGACCTCCAGACCGAGCCAAGCTGCCAGTTTTGGCGCAAGGTTGTCCGCATGGGCGCCAACCATCACCCACTGGCTGCGGATAAGGCTCGGCAAGGCTTGCTTGGTTTGGCTTGATTGGTCTTGAGGTATTGATCTTGGCATCCTGGCACGGCTATAGCTTACAATTATAGTAAATGTGGCCCATAATGCACCTCTATTGCGTGATTGTTACCAATTTTGCACCCTTATTGACCCGATCAACCAGCTTATGCGTGTCGTCACGACAATACCACACCCCCAGTTTGCCGTCACCGTTTATTCCTGGAACGGCAAGTACCTCCTCAAGTTTGAGCAGGCGATGCTAGAGCAAACCTACAAGGTATCTGAACTGGACCTCAATGGGGATGCAGATATACAGACCATCGTTGAGGATGCTGACTTTATGGCCCACGTACAAAATACGTTCAATAGCATGGCCAAGGGTATCCACCGTGCTGTTACCAAAGTGATATAGCATTTTATGTGGGTTTGCAAGCCCATCCAAGTACCTCACTTTCACGCGCTAGACACTATTTATGTCGAATCCTGACTTATCCAATTCGCATGCAGAAGCCCGCGCTTTGTTAGACGGTCTTCAATTTCTGGATCCTCATGTACACATGACGAGCCGAACTGCAGATGATTATCAACGGATGGCCGAAGCAGGCATTGTCGCCATTATCGAGCCCTCGTTTTGGTTAGGCCAGCCCCGGACCAATGCCGGTAGTTATCAGGATTATCTAAGCAGTTTGGTAGGGTGGGAGCCTTTCAGGGCCAGTCAGTTTGGTATTAAACACTATTGCACAATCGGCCTCAATAGTAAGGAGTCCAATAACGAAGCGCTTGCAGAGGCTGTTATGGAGCTGCTGCCACTCTATGCCATTAAGGATGGTGTGGTGGCGATTGGTGAGATTGGCTTTGATGACGGAACTGCGCTTGAGGAGAAATACTTCAGGGCCCAACTAGAGCTAGCCAAATCCCTAAAGATGCCAGTCCAGATCCATACCCCCCACCGAAACAAGAAGCAGGGCACCATCCGCAGTATGGAGATTTGCCTCGAACATGGTTTGGACCCTGAGTGGGTGGTTATCGACCATAATAACGAGGAGACCGTCAAATCGGTGCTTGATGCGGGCTTCTGGGCCGCTTTTACCATATACCCCAATACCAAAATGGGTAACGAGCGCATGGTTGCCGTCGCCCAACAATACGGCAGCCACCATATTATCGTGGATAGCAGTGCGGACTGGGGACTTAGCGATCCGCTGGCAGTGCCCAAAACTGCCCTTTTGATGTTACAAAGTGGCATCAGCCGACAAGACGTCCAGAAGATGACCTATTTCAATGCCCTTGAGGTATTTGGTAAGAGTGGCAACATCTCGGAGGCAGACCTGCAGTCGCAAGCCATGATCGACCAGCGCAAACTCTATAATGACAACTCAGTATTGCGTGGCCAGGTGCCCTTCGTGGCCGATGTCGTTATACGATAGATCCTAGGATCAAACGCCTCATGGTACTCCCAAGACCCATGCCCACACCTATAATAGCTTTAGGTAGGGTATGGGTCTTTTGATTTTTGGCCTTGTTTAAACTAAGGTTGAGCACATCAGATCCATTAGTAAGGATCTGGAGTCCTCTGATCTTTACATGTTAACAAGGTGCATGGCCAAGATGGGCTACAGAAGCTTATCCCAAGAGTTCCTTAATTCGACCTTATGGGGTGCGAGTTCTGACAAAGCACCTAAGGACCTATAAGGATCTTATATCTTCAGGTCATCTCGATTTGCCCAAACTTTACCGGATAACACGATTGGAGGTGTCTGCCAGTGTTTTTTTTACCCGAGCTCCCATTTTTTTAAATCCCTGACCAGAGCTTGTTTCACCCCACTCCAGACTGCCACCTCGCCCCATTGGAAAAACCTTAAAAATACTTTGGAGCAATAACCCCTTGAAAATGAGCTTAAAGGGACCAACTCATAAAAATTTCTACAATTATTTTTGCGCCTTGTGCTTGCAAATCAAAACTCATCCTGCATCTTTGCAATCCCAAACGGAAACAG
>CANHWS010000097.1 GCA_947464365.1 Cytophagaceae bacterium
AAACGGATACCCTACCCCAAACGAGTAATTATACATCGGATCTGCGCTACTGAACGGAGTAGGTAGCTTCAGGTTCTGGATTTGCCAGCGTGAGCCGAATTGGTCGTTAGGGACATAGAGTTTGGCACCCATATCAAACCGGAAAATCAGGATATCGAAGTTCAGCCTGATGCCAAGCCCGCCAGCTATCGCGATCTCCCGCCAAAACTTGTCTGATCGGAAGCCAGCCCCTGGCCTAGCTGCATCATCCCGCACGGACCAGATATTACCCATATCGACGAAAGCCGCCCCCTCCAAAAAGCCAGCTATTTTTTGCCGCCACTCACCATTCAACTCGATCATCAGCTCCCCAGGTTGATCCGAAAAGTAGGTCGCGCCACCATTTTCATCAACCGTAGGATAATAACTACCAGGCCCCAAACGGCGGCTGAACCATCCACGCATACTTGTAGGCCCACCCACGAAGAAGTACTTCTCCCACGGTAGGCTAGCGTTACTTGCGTTTTCTGTCGCCCAAGGGCTCACGATCCCCATGTTGAGGTGTGTGGCAAATACCGCCTTCTTGTTAATCTCGAAATAGCGCCGCAAATCCGCGTTGAGCCGGTAATATCTAAAGACCTGCAGGCCCCATAGCTGGTTGTTGCTATTTCGGTCCGCAAAGGCTGGCTGTTGGCCCAGAATGTAGCCCAAGGCCGTCGGAGCAGCCCCACCAAACTCTAGGCCCAAACGTGCATAATCACCGCGTCGGTTGTTATTCTGGATAATCGTGTTGTAGGCATAAAAACCCGTAAAAGCCGTCGTGACATAGTTCCGAAAGTTCAGGATTCGTGCGTCACCACGCTCAAGCGCCTGCTGAAGCAGAAACTCAAAAAACTTGGCATTGATCCTGTCAGGCGGTATCCAGTTAAACGAAATATCAGCAGGCGAAACACCATAGGTTACGCGGCTATTGGGCTGCACCGAATACGTGACGTTAAACCGCAACTGCGTCCGCGAGTACTCCGGACGGAAGTTATCCACCAACGAGACCGAAAACCGCGTCCTAGGCGTTAGGCTAGGGAACAGGGTACCAAGACCAAACGGAATCAGAATCGATGGAAAGGTAAGTGAGGATGTAACACCCAACTCGCGCGACCGATAGATACTATCTGGCAAAAAGACCGAAAGCTGCCCTTCCTCGCTATAGCGACCGTTAACTTCAAAGATTGACATTGTACCGAAAGCGTTCCGCACCTTGAAACCCAAGTTGACGTAAGGACCAGGTGCGCCAAAACTCAGTACTGCACCCAGCTCATTCGAAATCTCGAACCGCGGCAGTTTGATGGCGTTAATTTTGATGTTAGCCTTGCCATTGATCGTGTCGTAATTGAAATTTACGAAACGGTACAGATCCATCGTACTCAGCGCCACCTGAGAGCGCACGATATGATCCTGATTGTAATACTTGTCCTTCAGGAACGGCATTTTAGACTTCAGGATACTTTCCTTAAAGTTGCGCCTCGAGTACCGATAGGTCACATCTGGCCGTTCTAACGAGTCCGGGAACGTCGCAGCCTCGCCACTTTCGGCAATGTAAAAATTGGTTTCGCCACGGAGATAGGCCATTAGTTTACCACGTGGCGGGTTCCGGACAATAATGGTTGTACTGACCTTATAACGCCAGGCAAATGCCGTGTCATTATTGATCGTGATCAAAGACCGCGAAAAGGTCAGGTAGCCATTATTACGCAACAGGCGCTCTATCCGTTCGCGCTCCGCAACCTGGTTGTCACGATTGAAACGCTGCCCCTTCTTGACCAAGGCATCCCCCTTGGTGCTATCCAAGAAATGCTGCACGACAGGGTCATCTGCCACATACCGCACCGAGTCGATCCGCTGCACACCAGCCTCATCGATCTTGTACTTAACAATAATGTTCTGGAGCCGTTTGGTCGTATCAATCTTGGCACTGACCTCGGTATAAAAGAAGCCCTGGTTGAAATAGTATGCCTTGATCTCGCGCAAGGTCTCGCTCGTGAGCGAACTGTCATAGATACTCGGAGGCTCACCAAAGTTCCGCATAAACCAGTTACCCTGCTTGATCTTCCGGTTAAGGTCATCCAGCTTTTTCTCTCGCTCGATCTCCAGCTTTTGGTACTCGTCCGAAGCCTGGTCTAGGGCGTTTAGCTGCCGCTGATACCTCACCGATAAGCTATCCAATTCGCGCTTTAGCTTGTCCCGATTCAAGAACCGCTCGCCGACCAGATAACAGTAGAGCTGAGGCATAAAGCCCAAAATCTGATTGTTGGTTTTTTGCCTGAAGAGTGTCTCTAGCTTTTCAGAATCAAGCCGTTTGTTGCCAGTAACCTTCTGCTGGGTCAGCAGATATTGCCCCTTCTTGACGAACAACTTACCCACGCAACCCTGCAACAACAAAGCCATGACCATGGTGACCATGGTGAAGCTAGTCCGGATCTGTCGGCAATGTTGGGCTTTGATGGCGCTCAAGGACTGATTAAGAAAGATTGACAAGCAAAATAAAAAGCGTGGACAATAACAGATGGTTGCAGAGGGGGCAGGCACTTATCTCCTTGCTGGTAGCTACCGATTAATCAGTAACAGTCCGGACAGTAATCCAGCCTAAGTTTCGGTCTAGGTCAAGGCAACCACCACAATATCGACTAATCCATAGGGCAGATGCAAGTCAGTCGCTGATTTTGCCATCATGGATTGGCCAGAAAGTGGTCAATCGCTACCAAAACAGACCTTAGGCCAAACCTTAAAAGGACTTGCCCCAATGATAACGTCACACGTATCGCAAAATACGTGCCTACAAAAGTACAGCATAATGACAGCTAGGCCACGTCCCGATCAGCCAAAAGCAACCAGATCAGCGGGGACAGTGGTAGGATTTCGGCCCTCGATGGGCTAATATTGCAATCAAGCAACGTCAGTATGGACCAAAAGGTAGCACTTATCACAGGCATTTCGGGCCAGGACGGCAACTATTTGGCTGCACTCCTACTCCAGAAAAACTACAAGGTCGTCGGCATCACCCGCAGCAGCCCCGATAGCATCTTGCCGCAATTGGCCTACCTTGGTGTGCGCCCACAGGAAATCATCTGGGAGCAGGCCGACCTGCTGGACTATACACAGGTTGCAAATCTAATTGCCACCTACCGCCCCACTGAAATCTATAACCTGGCGGCACAAAGCTCAGTTTCTGTTTCGTTCAAACAGCCGATCTCGACCCTCAACTTCAACATCATGTCCGTCCTGAACCTCCTAGAGGCCATCAGGATCGGGGGCCTAACAACAAGGTTCTATCAGGCCACCAGCAGCGAGATGTACGGCACAGTCCCTACCTTGCCGATCAACGAGAAAATGCCGCTGAACCCCATCAGCCCCTATGCCATCAGCAAAAGTACCGCCCACTACATGGTCCGGAACTACCGCGAGGCCTATGGCCTGTTTGCTTGTAGCGGCGTCTTGTTCAACCACGAGAGCTACCTGAGGCGAGATGGCTTTTTTGTCAATAAGATCATCAAAGAGGCCTACCTGATTCAAGAAGGCAAACAAGACAAACTCTTGGTTGGCAACCTCAACGTCAAGCGTGACTTTGGCTTCGCCCCGCGCTATGTAGAGGCCATGTGGCTCATGCTCCAGCAAGACCTGCCAGACGACTATATGGTCTGTAGCGGAACCAGTATCTACCTTCACGAGATCGTCCACTACGTCTTTGACCGCCTCGGCCTAGACACCAATCTGATCGAGATTAGTCCTGCCCTCTATCGCCCGACAGACATCCCCGACATCTATGGCGATAACACCCTAGCCAAACAGAAACTAGGTTGGGACTATGACATGACCTTCTTCGAGGTGCTGGACATCATCTTGGCAGAGGAAGAACAAGCTCGGCAAAAACTGAAGTAGGCAGCACGCCATGGAGCTATACTAGACCCCAATAATAGCCGCCACCAGCTCCTCCATAATCGCAAGGTCCGACATCAGACCCGAGTCGATACCCTTGCTCCGGCAGTCTGCAAGCCTAATCTGTTCGATGATGTAGTGCAGGTGATTAGGCTGGAAAGTCCGCATCGCAGCCACATAGTCCTTAGCCTGATAGGGCGAAACCCCTAAGATCCGCGCCAACCCAGCCTCCGTCTTGTCCGGTGAGGCATGTGCAACCAGTACCTTGCTAAAAAAACTGAACAGTACCGATATCGTCGGGATAATCGGATGGGCTTTGGCGTCCGCCGCAAAAAACCTGATGATCTTGATCGACTTGGACAGATTCCGTGCCGCCAAGGTTCGCTGCAATTCCCAAACCGTGTACTCTCGGCTAAATCCCACAAAGCGCTCCACCATTGGCGCCGTAATGCTCTCGCCAGCGGACACATTCAGGCTGAGTTTGTCCAGCTCGTTGGCCATACGGCTCAGGTCCGTTCCAATCGCCTCGGCCAAGGCCTGCACCGCATCAGGAGCTAGGCTCATGCCATTATCGCGTGCATAGCCCATGATCCAGTCTGGCAACTTGTTGTCCTTGATCTTTTCGCTTAGCACAAGTACCGCCTGTTTTTCCAGCACCTTGGCTAAGTTCTTCCGACCATCTAGCACCTTGTTTTTATGGGCAAAGACCAAGATGGTGCTCGGCAAAGGCTGCTTGGCATAGGCCTCCAGCAACTGCTGCCCCATCGCTTGGTTCAGGTTCGGGATCTCTTGTGCTTCTTTGACGATCACAACCTGACGCTCGGCCATCATCGGGTAGCGTTTGGCCTGTGTCAGGATACGGGCCATATCCTGGTCCTTGCCATACATCACCACTTGGTTAAACCCACGCTCATGCTCAGCGATGGCTGTTCGCTCGATCAGGTCCGTAATCGCATCAATGAAGTAAGGCTCCTCCCCTTGCAAAAAATAGAGGGGTGCAAATTGCCTAGCCTTGATTGCCTTCAAGACATCTTGTGGAGTCGTTGCCATGCTGCAAGATAGCAGCCAATACCGATTGTTGACACGGAAGCCATCCTGACCCCGCCCATCCGACCGCTATAAAGCACCCTGTCCAAAGCAATGGAAACAACGACATACTAGGAGGGTGGTGTTAAAGGACAATGCCAGGAACCCTGACAACACCTTTACCAGATTCAACCCGAGCAACTACAATCGGCCAAGCTATTCCTCAGTATAGTCAGGTTGCCGTTGGCTGATCTCCTGCCAAAGTTGGTGCAAACGACGATAATGTACCGCCGACACCGATTCGTTTTGCCCATTATTCGCATTCCGCATCACCTTGCGCTGAAGCAACTCGATGCGGGTAATCGTTGCCGGATGGTCGCTCAACCAAGACGAGTACTCAGCCCCACTAGCTGCCTCCTCGGACTTGAACTGGCTCAGCAGCTGGATCGTGGCCTGCGGGTCTAGCGCATTGATCCGCAACACCTCTTGGCTCATGAGGTCCGCCTCTTGCTCCAGCTCGCGCGAGTGCTGCAAGTTATTGAGCGTACTAAGCCCACTGCTGATGCGTCCCGCCCCGCCACTTAGCGTATTGAGGATGACCGTTGTGCCCATATTCCGAGCGATAGATTTGCGCAAATGGTCATGATAGACGTGCCCGTACTCATGCCCAATCAAGGCAGCCAACTCATCAGCACTTGCCAGCCGATCAAGCAAGGCCGAGAAAATAAACATCGTATTGCCCGGGATCGTAATCGCGTTTACGTTATCCGAGTTAAGGACCACCACATCAAACTGAATGTCCCCTGGCACTTGCATCAGGGCCACAAACTGCCTCAACAGACGTGTACGCCCAGTATCGATGCGCGCATTCTCATAGATCTGATCCTGCACCCGCTCACCTAGGGTCTGCTCCATTTCGTCAGTGATCACATAGTATGCCGTTTTGCTCAGGATCTGAAATCCACCCCAAACCAACATCCAGACAAGGCTAACCCCAACGAAGGAAAAGGTCAGTATTTTACGAAGCCGAAGGTCCGCCGGGAGCAGCGTCGGTGCCTTAGTCCCGACAAATCCAAGCGCATAATCCATCTCCTCGATCATGAAATGACAACGCGCAGGACGGACATCGATCCTGAGATGCGTGCCTGCTCGCCTAGGTCGGCTCAGCTGACTGATCGGGATAATGATTGTGGTCGGTAGCTCGGGCGCCGTCAGATAAACCTCATCCTGACGCACCTCTAGGCCTGCCCAAAAACTATTGGGATAGGCATCAAACTTGAGCAAAACCGATATCGGGCGGTGGGACATAGACGAGGACTTGCCGATGGCGTTAGTATAGCGACAATATAGCTAGAGATCCCAAATCAGGCACAGACCCATAGGCATAAATTGGATATCAGCAGTCCAGCTCAAGCACATGCCTCCACATGCCTAAACATTAATGTGGTGATGACAGATACCAGCTCCCCATCCTCTGCGACATCTACCGACGGCTGCAGGCAACAGATCCTCCGGATCATACACAAACCTCTTGGCAGTAACCCTACCCGACAGACGCTCTAGCCCTTACAAAACGAATACCGCAAGGCAGGCAGTATCCTACCTCTGGCAAAACATCAAACCCTCAATCCTCCAGACGATGTTGCTCATTAGCTAAGTTTGGGTTCGCTGCAAGGGGCCAGTTTCGACTATTGCTAAACCACCTGGATCGTCATAACAAAAAAGGTCCCCCTAAGCAGTTGCCAAGGAGGACCTTTTAATAGGACTTAAGCTAATGACGCAAGGCCAGCCAACTTATTTGGCCACTTTCGTGATCGCAAATTCGGTACGGCGGTTTTGCTGCCACTCTTCTTCTGTAGTTGCGTTAGGCACGACAGGCTTGGTAGCACCATATCCTTTGGCAGTGATACGCTTGGCATCGATACCTTTAGACACGATGTAGGCCACAGCACTTTCGGCACGTTTCTGAGACAATTTGAGGTTGTACTCAGGCTTGCCACGTTGGTCAGTATGCGAGCTAAGCTCGATAGAAACCTTGCTGTTGTCGTTCAGGAAGCTGACCAGTTTGTCCAGCTCGATGCCAGCAGAGTCAGTGATTTCGGCCTTGTTGAACTCATAATAGATATTGTCCAGACGAATGGCTTTCTTGAGTTTGATACGCTCCATCGCAATCGAGTAGTCGAGGTTGATGGTGGTTTCTGGCTCATAAAGATCTTCTTTCTTAGGCGCTTTGCCTTCGGTGCTGAATTTGCCACGTTTAGTGATAAAACCATCAGCTGAAGTGAACAAGCTATAGTTTTTCTCTGGTTGCAAATCAGCCTGGAACTTGCCATCGGCATTACCATTGACAGTTGTCACGACTTCGCCAGAGGCGTCGTCGGTGATGCGTACTGACGGGCTAGGAACTGGCAACGCAGCGTTCTCGTTATCAACTGCAACACCATTGAGGTAGATATTGATCTTTTTCGGATCGTTTACACCATTATGGAAGCTATAGATATCGTCATCGCCTTTACCACCAGCACGGTTGCTGCTGAAGTAACCATCGGCTTTGTCTTTGAAAACAAGGGCGAAGTCATCGCCTGTGCTGTTCATCGGTACGCCAAGGTTTTCGACAGTGGCTTTACCACCGCTTACGGTAGCAACAAAAAGGTCAAGTCCGCCAAAACCAGTGTGGCCTGTGCTAGCAAAATATAGTTTGCCATCTTCGCTCATGGACGGGAACATATCCTCACCATCAGTGTTGATAGAGCTACCTAGGTTAGTAACAGCACCCCAAGCGCCATTGGCATCCTTGGTGACACGATAAAGATCAGCACCACCTTGGCCTCCTGGCCTAAAGCTGCTGAAGAACAAAGTTTTGCCATCTAGGCTGAAAGCTGGGCAGCCATCCCAAGTATCTGGGGAGCTGAACGGCAACAAGGTCGGCAATGACCAACTGCCATCTTTGTATTCGCTGATGTAGAGGTCAACATCTTTAGCACCTTTGCGCTCGCCATTGTTACCCTTCGCAAAAACCAAGGTATTGCCGTCTTTTGACAGGGCTAGGCTTGCTTCGTTAACGCTAGCCGCATTAAAGTCTGCAGGCATACGCTCGGCAGCACCTTTGTTGACATCACCGTTTTCAAACTTCCAAGTATATAGATCAGTGAAGCCAGTACCGGTTTTGCCGTATGTTGGTCCACCGTCCCGGTTGCTCGTGAAGTAAAGCTGGGTCGGGGTGTAAAATGGCGAAAACTCTGCACTTGCAGTATTGAGCGCCTCAACATTGCTAACAGTATAGTGGCTACGCTTGGTCATCAAGTCGTCCATCCGCGGAAGCAGATCAGACTCCTTTTTGGCTCTGGCTACCTTGGTTTTGGATGCACCCTTCTTGACATAAGCAGCAAACTGCTCGGTTGCCTCCTTGTACTTACCATTGTCCTTAAGGTTCATGGCATAGTTAAACAAGACCGAGTCAGGCTTGTAGCCCGCCTCAATGGCAGCTTTATAATAAGGCTCGGCAAGGGCCGGACGATTCGATAGGCGGTAGGACTCAGCAATCTGACCGTTCAGGTAGCCTTTATCGGCCTCTGGCTTGTCAAGAATGGCTTTATAGACCGTTATGGCGTTTTCGTACTCGCCCTTCTGACTGTAGAGACGGTCAGCCTTTTTTGTGAGTTGCTGGGCGCTATCGCATCCCGCCAGGGCCACTACGCCTGCAACAGCTAGGCATCGAAGGTGGTGTTTCAGCATGGCTAAATATAGAAGCTATCGTTACCTGTTCGGTATTGTCCGCTAAATACGGATTTACCTCGCAATGTAGCCAAAAAACGTAACCCAGTGCTAATTAAATTTCTGCTAACTGCTCTTGGCCAAAATATTTTGCGAGCCAAGTCTGGTACAGCGGCTTCTGATGTTGGTCCCGATATTGGCCCAAATTGGTCACCAAATTGTCATAAACCATGTCCGACGGCACCAGCCCACCTGCCTTAATCGCCTTTTGAAACTCCGACAGGGTCAGGCTTTGTCGCTGTCCATTTGCCGAAATCGTGACAGTCCGGAGTCTGTCGAAGAAATTGACACCTAGCTCCTGCCCGAGGGCCTGCATCAGCCGTACCATTTTGTCCACGCTACAGCCCGAAGCCGCCGCGCCTGACTCGTCCACCGCAATGGCTACGAAATAGTCATCCTTCACCTCAAAAGAGGCCATCAGGTTGTTGTTGTGCGCCGTCCAATCTACACAAAACGCTTTTAGGCGGTCGTTGAGGACGGATACCTGGATGGTTGTCAGTGCTTGGTCTGACTGATAGACCCAAACCCGAGCATGGTTGGGTAATCGTTGGAACTGATAAAACATGGTCTAGAAGAAAATATTAGTAGAGATATTGAGGGTTGCAAAAAAAAACAGCCTCTTGATCGCCCAGTAATCAACCACCTTGGCAAACCTATCACTCCCCTCATCAGCAAAAACAAACTGACAGTGAATAGGTTTTAAAAAAGTAACTACCCAACTAATAGGTCGAGTATTGGTCAATGATCTCTTGGTCAGCCCCAGCCCAACGTAAGCCATCAGCCAAAGAAACAAAGACCTGAAGCTCCATACTATCCTGACCAACCGACAGCGCCGAAATCATCTCGGTGGCCGAAAGGGCAGCATAAGCGTCTGTTGACAGAATCTGACCCAATCTTTTAACACCTCCCTTGATGGCACGAGGCAACCAAACCGTCTGGATCCAGTCATTGGCGTCATACCAAGGGCCTTCAAGCTCGCGATTATCGTTCAGGATCGTTTGTACCCCAAAAACCTCCATCAGCTCCAGTTTGATCTCAGACGACTGGATTATGTCCTCCGGGGTCACAAAGCCGACCCATTTCGCAACCCAACACTTAATCGTGTCATGATACCGAGCAGTCAGGAAAGGCACACCAAACTTGTTTTTAAACGTGAAAGGAGCTCCAGTACTGAGGGTCTGGATGACGATAGGCAGTGGAGTTAGCATTTCGTAATCAAGCTAAAGACAGGGTGTAGGATCTTTTTGAGTACCCGAGCTTAACACAAGGTTTGTGATAGCTTTTTCATACCCAGATCTAAAAGTAATAAAAAATCGATCTAGCCGATATCCTATGAGCTACAAACGACGGTACAACCAGCAAGATTTCGACCATTGCCACGACAATGAGGCGGAATCAAGGGAATGATGCCTCAAAACGATACCTTTGTACAGTTTGCCACCTAACTACACAGCAACAGATCCACCCAATTTGGTCGTGGATGGTAGGGCCAACAAAACATAACCACTAACATGAACAAACGCTGGATAAAACCAACCATAGGACTAGTGCTAGGAGCAGGTCTCTTGGTCCTGATCATCAGCCGAGCGACCGAGCAGAACAAAACTGGGGCAGCAGCTTCCAAAACAGCACCTAGCTCAACGTTGGTCCAGATCGAGATCGTGACCAATCAGGCACTCGAGCGCGGCATTTCAGTCACTGGCTCCCTAAGCCCAAACGAACAAGTGGACCTCAAAGCCGAAATCAGCGGACGGGTAGCCTCGGTAGACTATGACGACGGACAGATGGTGCGTCAAGGTCAGATCTTGGCTAGGCTTGTCGTCCGGGACCTTGAGGCCCAGCTCCGAAAACTCAACTTCAGCAAGCAACTCGCAACCACTTTCGAGCAGCGCCAGAAACAACTTCTCGACAAAGAGGCCATCAGCCAACAAGAGTATGACCAAGCCCTCACCTCGGTCAACACCCTAGAGGCTGACATCGCCAACCTAGAGGCCCAAATCGAAAAAGCAACCATTAGGGCACCCTTTAATGGCAAAGTTGGCACCCGGCTCATCAGTGTCGGAAGCTACCTTCACCCTGGTACCATGATCACCTCTTTGGTCAGCCAGGACCCCATCAAGGTGGACTTTGCCGTACCAGCACGCTATGCTAGCCAACTGGCAGTCGGTGCAAACGTCTACTTTATTGCCGAGGGCGAAACCCAACAACATCAAGCCAAGGTCTATGCCATCGACCCAGTCGTTGATATGGCCACCCGTACCATCAAGCTCAGGGCCAAGTGCCCAAACCCAGCTGGCAAACTGTTGCCAGGGGCTTTTATTGCCGTTACCTACCCGCTCCAGAACCGCC
>CANHWS010000098.1 GCA_947464365.1 Cytophagaceae bacterium
AGCCGTACCGTTCCCTTCATTTGCAAAGCCTACCGTGAGCCCTACGTCAACTACGCCACCAAACTGATGCTGGGCGCTGCCAAAATCAAAGACTTTGACTTCCAACCGCACCAACAAGGTTACGCGATCAAGGTGCCCGTCTTTAGCTTTAACAAGTTCACGGGTGTCAACAAAGAGCTCGGCCCTGAGATGAAATCCACCGGCGAGGCCATCTACTTTATTGATGACCTACAAGACGATTACTTCCAGCAGGTGTACGCTGAGCGGAACTTGTATTTGAGTAGGTAGGGATTGAAGTCGAGTGCTATAATCGAATTGTTAATTTCAGAGGTTATACATCTCTCACCCCACCTCCATGTCAAACTTCTGGATCAAAGGCCTACAAGCAGTTGGCGCCACGGGTGTCCGTGCTATTTGCAGCCTAGCTGTCCAGAAGATGATGGCCCTTTGGTTTGGCCCCGTCGGTATCACAATGCTGAACCACCTCCAGAACCTCACGGCCCTGCTCATAAGCATCCCGAATGACGGCATCAACCGAGGGCTAACTGCACTATTGCCTTCCACCCTGCAAGGTAATGACGGCCGCCGACGCAAAATCAAACTAGCAGGTCTGGTTTGGCATAGCGGCATTTTGCTAGTATCGATTCTCCTGTTGCTGACCTACCCAGCCTCTTTTGTGACGGTATTCAGCCGGCAAGAGCTGTCGATGGGTAGTTGGCTGCTGTGGTTTATACCAGGATTGGCTGGGTCATTTGCATTTAGCTATTGGTGCGGTTTGCGGCTGGCCGAGGGGCGGGTGAAGCTTTATAGTTGGGTGCAGGGCCTGACAGCGGTGCTTGCCTTGGCGGTAGCTGGTTTTGGCATCATCCAAGGCAAGGTAGAGGTTGCCTTGCTGTATATCGTGATAGGCCAAGGGCTTGGTGGCTTGGTGGCATGGCTCCACACCTTGCGTCGGCGCCAACAAGTAGAGATAATCGTGGTTGATGATGCCTCAGAAAAAGTTACCCCTAACCAGGCGACTATTTGGGGTTACGTCAAAGCAATTGGGCGGTTTGGGTTGATGGCTGCTGGGATAGCACTATTTGGCCGGCTTACGGAGTATTTTGTGCGGATGATGGCCATTGGCAACTTTAATGAGCTAGACATTGGCTATTGGCAAGCAGTCGTGCGGTTATCAGATGCCTATACGTTGCCCCTCAACACCTTCCTGACCGTTGTTATTTTCCCAGTCCTAGCCATGACGAGTGGCAAGGGCCCCGAGGCTTGGCGCACAGTCAGGACAGGCATGTCGATTGCGTTGCCAATAGGTTGGGCAGGACTTGTGCTGGCATGGTGGCTGCGGGCTGACCTGATGGTATGGCTCAACGATATTGAGTTCGTAGCCGCGGCACCGTTGGTCGGTTGGCAAACAATTGGCGATATGCTGAGGCTACCGTCCTACTTTTTTGCGACCATGTTGCTGGCCCAGAATCGGCCAACACGCTTTTTGTTCCTCGAGTTCGTGAGCACAGCAGTCTATGTCTTAGCCCTCAGTATCCTACTACCACGTTATGATGTCACTGGCTTTGTAATGGCCCATGCTATCCGCTATGCAGTCTATCTGCCCTGTACTTTTTGGGTTGCCTACGAAGGGGATAAAAGCTAGAGCAAAGGCATCTATCTACTGCCTCATAAAACACACTATTATTTGGGCGATGGGGTTGGTTTGGGCGGATTGAGCCGATCCATAACCGCCTTGTCCTCTGCTGCCTTCTTTTCGGCAGCGATGCGCGCTTTTTCCTTGGCCTCCTCAGATGCTTTGTCATAGATGACATTGCCTTTGGCATCCATGCGCTGCATCACATAGCCTTCGAACTGGGGCACAAAAGACGACTCAGGATATTGTGTTTTGGTCTTGATCGTCTTCTTTTTTGTGCCTTCCCAATACTCCAACCAGATGCCGATCTTGCGGTTGTATTCGTACTTGCCATAGATCAGGACCTGGCCTTGCGAGTTGAAGAAGTAATATTCGCCATGGCGCTCCCCATCTACCACGGGGGTCACTTCTTTGAACTGGGTCTGCTCCACGTCATAGTACGTGATGTCGCTCTCCTTCGGGAACCCTTTGTACCACTTGATTTTATCGTTTAGGATTTGGTCCGTAGTGGCACCATAGTTTTCCCAACGGCCATGTTTGGCTCCCATGTAATAGATCCCCTCCTCAACGGTTTTGCCATCAAAGGTCCGGCGATAGGGCCCGTGTAGGATTTTGGCAAACTTGGCATCCTTCTCAGGTATCGGCCCGATAAATATCTTCCGTTTCTGCTTATGGAACCAATGCAGGTGGGTCAGATTATAAGGACTAGGATCCTGTGGTTTGGCCAAAACATGGAACAGCTCGAATGTGCGCTTTTTGTTTTTAACCACCTTGGTATAGGCCTTTCGTGTTTTGATGCCGTAATAGACCCCGCGTTTAGGCGGTTTGGGTTTGCGCTCAGGGGCCTTCTCGGTAGTATCTTTGTAGATCTCTGGCCTGTCAGACTCCAAGACTTGAGGCTTTTGGGGTTTGCAGCTTGTGGCAACAACCAAAAACGAAAAGGCTAGCCCAATGATCAGTACCCAAATTTGCCTAACACCTATCCCCTGCTTTGGCAAAATGCCATAACCGAGGTCAAATCTATCGACCACGGTGGAGTAAGGTGAGAAATTAGGCTCTAGTTTGGGCATTCTGTCGGGATCGGTGTCAGGCATCTGTTACAAAATAAGCCTTGTAGCCTTAGATAACGGCAAGGGAGCCTAAAAAAGTATTAAGGACAGCGGCAAAGGCCTCTGGCTGTTCGGCCTGTACCCAATGCCCTGCCTGAGCGATGGTCTCGACTTGGGCAGCTGGGAAATGGTGACGCAGATTTGGCAAATCCTCGTCTCGAACGTAATGGCTATTGGCCCCACGGATAAACAAGGTAGGACCATCCCAAACGATATTTTCTGATAAGGCATCACCCACCATACCCAGATTGGCTGCAATGGCAGGCAAATTGATCCGGAGAGCAAACTTGCCATCATCTGTCCGATAGACGTTTTTCATCAAGAATAGGCGGGTATCCATCTCTGGGACATAGGCAGCAAGGCGCTCCTCTACTTGGTTGCGGGAGGTAGCTGATTGCAAGTCTAGTGCAGCAAGTCCATCGACAATCGTTTGGTGATGTATTTGGTAGGCCCGTGGAGCAATATCAACTACAATGGCAGCACGCACCCAGTCAGGATACTGGCCTAAAAAGTTCATCAAGACCTTACCACCCATGCTATGCCCCAAGATTACTGGTTGCTCAAGTCCTTGCTGATCGAGCCAGTCTGCAAGGTCTTGCACCATGCTAGGATAGTCAAAACCAGGGTCTTGGAACGACCGACCGTGGTTACGCTGATCAAGCAGATAGACGGTATAATCAGGGTCAAACTGTTTTGCGACTGTAAGCCAGTTGTCGCCTGAACCAAAGATGCCGTGCAAAACCACCAAGGGCCGCGGCCCCGAGCCGACTTGTCTAAAAAAGAGTGTTTGGGTGGTTTCCAATGTTAATTTGGCGTATTAGGTCTAATACTAGCTGTTTATACCACAAAACTACTATACATTGCCACATCTTGACCCTTGGTTGACGAAACTAAAGGCAAGTTCTAAATCTGGATATCCCTAGCTAGCCCCGTCTGACTAGGACTGCGAACAACCTATAACCCAAACGACAGTTGTTGAAAACCGAAAAACCAATATGAACTGCATAGTTATTGAGGATGATGAAGCAGCAAGGCTCGTCCTTAGGCACCTGATCAACCAGATTGATTTTCTGTACCTAAAACGCGAATACACGTCGGCCGTTGAGGCCCTTAACGATCTTGAACAAGGTGTTGACCTCATCTTCCTCGACATCGAGATGCCAGGAATGAGCGGCATGGAGTTCCTCAAACAGTTACAGGATCCTCCTATGGTCATTGTCACAACTAGCAAGGTGGATTATGCGTTAGATGCCATCGAGCATAGTGTGGTTGACTATATGGTTAAACCGTTCACGCTGGCCCGATTCTACAAGGCAGTAGCCAAAGCCAAAGAACGCCACGACGCTAATGGGTCCAAACAAGAGTCACGCCCAGATCATATCTATGTCAAGTCAGACTCCAAACTCATCAAGATCGACCTAGAGAAGGTCTTGTACATTGAAGCACTTGCTGACTATGTCTTTTTCCATTTGGCCGAAGAGCGCATCATCGTCCACAGCACAATGAAGAACCTTGAGGCGCGCTTGGCCTCCTACAACTTCAGCCGTGTGCATCGGTCCTTCATCGTCAATCTGGACCGCATCCAGCTAATTGAGGACCTTAACATCAAGATCAACAACCGCCACATCCCGATCGGGGCCAGCTACAAGGACAGCTTCATCAAACGGCTGAACTTGCTCTAGCCACTGCTTAGCGTGCAAAACCAACTTACCATTAGTAACAAAGCGAATAGGGATTACCTCTATTCGCTTTTTTTGTCGGTAATTGTACCAAGTATTTAGCTGCCCTATTCCGGGCCGATTAGTCCACACCCCAATACCCCCTACCCGACACCAGATGTCACGCTTTAGACGACCAACCGCAATGAGTGCCCTGCTAATAAAGGGCCTAGTCCTGACCATGCTGAGCTCAAGCCCTAGCCTGGCACAGCTCGCCCTTCCTAAATATGATAGGCCAGAGGACAAAGAATATAACACCAAAGTATATGACCAGCTACATGGTAGCCCGATGCAGGATAAGTTCCGGCAGATAGCGCCAATGCCCGCAGGTGTGGTCTATGTCCAGAAACCTGGTGATGGCGAACCCGAAATGCGCAAACATTTCCGGACCATGAAACAGCTAGGCTTCAATTCGCTGAAGCAGATCATGGTCATTCCGGGTTGGACCATCGAACAGGTGCAGCTCATTGCCCTAGACGAAGGCATCATCCCGTTCTGGTACGGACAAGGCGGCTGGGAGCCCATTAATGCGACTTTGCTAAAGAAGCTCAACATACCTTTAGTCCTGACGCCAGATGCTGTCCGGAACCACCCTGCAATGGTCAAACATCAGACAGAGGTGATCCGGAAACGAATCCTGCACTACAAAG
Source organism: Cytophagaceae bacterium (assembly GCA_947464365.1). Taxonomy (GTDB): domain Bacteria; phylum Bacteroidota; class Bacteroidia; order Cytophagales; family Flexibacteraceae; genus CANHWS01. Next base: position 5,114 of record CANHWS010000098.1, read on the forward strand.
CCTACAAAGAAGCCAACGATGGAAAAATGATGCGTGACCGCAGTGTAGCCTACGAAGCCATCATCGGTGGGCGTGGTTTTGACCTAAGTGACGAAGGCAAACGCCTTTTTGCTGGTTGGGTCAAGGCGACTTACGTTACGGTCGACAAGGTCAATGAGGTCTGGAACTTGAACCATCATGGCCTAGCCCCTAAGGAAGGCCTCCCCTTTAAGGACTGGGCTGACTTCGACGCCCGCTGGACCCAATTAGGGGATCACGAATACCGGCACTTGCGTGACATCCTGAAATTCAAGGTTGATCATGCCTGCGAGTCGATTAAACAGTCTATGGATATCTTCCATACCTTCGAACCTGATGCCGTCTTCCGGAGCGGAGGTGAGATGGGCCTGTTTTTACCTCATGCCCATTGGGGTGTTGACTTATCTGCCATTGCCGATATCCTGCCGAACTATGGCAGCTTCTACCCGTCCATCCACTTTGCTTGGCATTTTGATGAGGTGAACCATGAGCTGACCCTCCCCTATTATATGCAAGCCTCACTCTGTACTGACTTCTTCAAAGGAGGTTGGTCGGCAGCTTGGGAGGCAACAGGTGGCCCACAACAGTTTAGCGGTGGCAAAGGTGGTAATGGCTTCACTGTTGACGAAGGCACCATGACCCAGTTTGTCCTGAGCAAATTGGCCGCAGGCTTTAAGGGTTTTGGCCTCTGGTGCTGGAACGCTCGGTCAGCTGGTTGGGAAGCTGGCGAGTATGCCCTGCTTGATCGGCACAACAAGGTCACACCACGTGCCGTTCAAGTTGGCAAAATTGGCCAAGCCATGCAGCAATATCGTGACGAACTATGGCAGGCACGCAAAGAGCCTACCGTTGGTGTCCTTTATGACTGGGACAACGATGCCCTCTGGTCCGCTATGAGTAGCAGCAACCGTGATAGCTTCAAGATGGCCCCTATCAAGGCCCGGGTAGGTATTAGCCGCGCCTTGATCAATGCCAATATCCCGTTCGAATACGTATTGGCCAAGGATCTGAGGAAAGGCTTAGCCAGTCGCTACAAGGTGATCTACTTGCCAAGTATCCTAGGGCTACCTCAGGACCTGCTACCAATCTTGACTGAATACGTCAAACAAGGAGGCCGTGTCGTAATCGATATGCCTGGGGCGTGGTTTAACGAGACGTACGCCATGCTGAGCACCGACAAAGGATCAGGATTCGAACAACTTTTCGGCACCATCATCAATGATTACCAGTATAGCGGTGTCAACCGTAACTGGACCCTTGGTGGCAAAATCCTGTATGGATTCACGACCAACCTAAGCACCACTACCAGCAAAGTAATTCAGCAATATGGCAATGGCCTACCAGCCATCACCGAAAACAAACTAGGCAAAGGCACGGCAGTAGTACTTGGCTATGAGGCATCCACCTCTTGCTTCAAACCAGGGCAAACGGATTGGGAAAAGATGGTTGTCAAACACGCCGTCGGGTCAATAGCACATCCTTATACAGTCACTGGTACGACTACCTATCGCCTAGGAGGCCCTGCAGCAGATCATTTTTTCCTGATCAATGACAAGGAAAGCAGTGTAACGGCCAACATCAGCAGTAGCCGTTACGTCTATAAGTCATTCCGCGATGCCATCACTGGCGAAGAGCTGAAAGGCACCTCTATCACTGTGGCTGGCAACTCAGGCCGTTGGGTACGGGCTGGCAAATAGGTAGATTCGATTCTCGCATCATTAAAACACCCGTTGGCTAATGCTGGTGGGTGTTTTTGTTTGGGCTGTCATTTGCGTTTTGGATGGAGGTACATTCTTTTCAGGATAGAATGACTGTTTGTTGTTTCGATGGTCAAGGATCTAGCCCAACACCCCGCCATTAACGCCAAGCCCGAACAAGGCGAAGTCGTACCGAACTGGGTCAGTGGGGTCTAGTAGTCGCAAATTAGAAGTTAGCTGAACCGCTGCCTGCCAAGTTGATTTGTCGGTATCCAATAGGCCCAATGACTGTGCATTGCGCATAACATGTACATCAAGGGGGCAAATCAGCTGGTTAGGTCTGATTTGGGTCCAGATACCGAAGTCAACACAATTGCCAGCGGTTTTCTCTCCTGACATGGAACGATCGGATCGAACCATCCATCGTAGGAACATACAAATCCGTTTACATGCACTATGTGAAACTGGGGTGCTAATATGTTTGCGGGTACGCTTAGGAGCAGAAGGTAAGATAAAAAATAGCTCATGAAAGGTCGAGATACCGAGCCCCACATGGTTGTAATTTGCAATTCCATCAACTAAAAAAGCCTGCTCTAGACTTTCGTGTCGCTCATAAAACCACCGAAACCAAGTCAGGAAGTAGATAACATCCTCAGACATAAAGGTTCGGTGCTTAAACTGAGACATCCGCTCTAACTCCTTAGGCTGATGCGACATCACAAAATCAAACGGCTGATTGTCCAACAAAGCAGTGAGCTCGGCACATTTACCAAGCGTAATATCACGTCGTCCCCAAGCAAACAGAGCTGCAAAGAGGCCCATTATTTCTTTGTCTTGTTTGCGATGAAAGCCCCAAGGTACACTGATAGGGTCAGGCTTAATAAAGGCAGGCTGCTGAAAATAATCTACCAACGGATCTAGAAGCAGCTTGAGCTCTGCCTGTAGTTGTCCGTTAATTGTTGGCTCGAGCCAGTCTTTGAGATTACGATCTATCAATGCTTCTTTTTTCCGCATCTAGGAGTTAGGCCAATAACTTATGGTAATCAAGTAAGCAAGGAGCAAGTGATCAAAACGGATTAAGTTGCACTTCCTTCTTAGGCCCCATGGGGTCAAAAGCACCTGGTGTTTTAGGTTCCTCGGGGCGGTCTTTGGGCATGCCTGCCTTGATGATGCTATCAATATTGGCTTGGCTGGCCTTCTGGCAGTCAACCCCAATGGCCGAGACTGCGCCATGGATGGAGGCACGCTCCATACCATTGCCAGCTTTGTTGCCGTGCATGGCCAAAATGCTACGCTCCATCAGGCAAAGACAATAGGATGCTGGGTCCTTCATGTTTCGCCAAATGGCAGCCTCCACGCAAGTTTTCAGGAACTGGTCCTTGACCGAGTCAGGCCAATCCATCACGAAGGCCTTTGCCGTGTCCTTGCAGTCAAACACCAAGCTGTTGAACAAGGCAGGGTCAGCTTCAAGGATTTCAGGTGTGTGATACTGCTTTTCGACACTGCGGGTGAAACAGCTGCAATAGCGTTGCCGCTCGCCTTCTGGTCTATCTTTTTGTTTTTTGAGGCACTCCGAAAACACGGATTGGCGTGCTCGGTCATCCCACTCTGCCTCGCAAGCACCCAAGAACATGGGACCTAACAGGGCGAAAAGCACAAAAAAGGCGCGGCGTTTAGGCTGCATACACGGGTACGATGAGTTGGTCCTGCAAATAAACCAGATGCCCAGTCACATTGGTGTGTCCCATTGCAGTTAGGTGGTCCATATAGCCTAATATTTGTTTTTTGTGGGCATGGTTGGCCTTGCCAGTCTTAAAATCGATCACGACAGTTTCTGTCGGCAAAAGCACGACCCGATCGGGCCGGCGCAATTGGCCGTCAGGCAATAGGATATTGGCTTCGGTTAGTGCCTTTATACCCGGGCCGAACCATTGCCGCATCTGGTGCTGCTCCATTAGTTTGTTGATCATATTTTCAAGCGCTTGTTTGTCCTCTAGGCTGAGATCTCCAGCAAAGTAGGGCTTATCTGCCTCTCTCCTAAGGTCATTAACATCTTGCAGGCGGCTTAGCAACTGGTGCACATAAAGGCCGATCTGGATACGTTTTTCCCGATAGTTTTCGCCTTCTTCGTCCTGACCGATACCTGTTTTGGTCTGGAGGTACTTGCGGGCATCTGCCTTAACCATCAGTCTATTGGTGGTATTGCCCACAATCATCATGCCCAAGGAAATCGTCTTGATTGCATTATGATTCTCCTGTTGTTCAAGAGCCACATCAGGAAGTTTCCCAAGGCTAATGAGGCCCCCTTCTACTAAATGCTGATCCATAAGGATACCCTTGTCTTTGAGCACATCAACTACCAAGGCATTGATAGTTCGGGTGGTACCTCCTTTATTGTTGAATGGCAATGGCATCCATATCTTGAGCACCTTGCAGGCTCGTGTCAATGCCACATACAGAAAGTTAAGTGCATCAAAGGAATTCTGGAGCAACTCTCGGGCATGGTCTGGTGCAAATAGGCTATCCTTCAGATCAAGGCCATAAGCTAAAGGCAGGCCAGGAAATCCCATGAGTGCTTCTGGGTCAGAGACTGCAAATACGGTTGAACCTGACATGGGCTCTAAAGTCCAGTCCACGAATGGCATCAAGACGACGGGGAACTCTAGCCCTTTGGATTTGTGCAGGGTTATAATTGTGATGGCATTTTGGCGGCCTGCTATCTTGAGGCTCTGTTTATTGCCTTCGTCGTCCCACCATTTCAGGAAGGACCTAATGTCATTGGGGTTGTTGCGGCCATAGCTCAGAACTACATCCAACAAGCCTTGAATGTAGGCCACTTCGCCAGATGCTTGGACAGCGATCTCGAAAAAGTCAACCAACTGCTCAGCCACATCGTAGGCAGACTGTTGCATCATGCGCATACGGTGGTCCATTAGGCGGATAGGCAAGTACTTTTTCGCCCAAGCCACCCAATCCTGATCCTGTTGCAGGCTCGGCATATCTTGAGCCCAAGTAGTGTACTCGGTTGAAACATCTAGACCCATCAAGCCCTTACCAGTGGCTGCTTGATATTGATGCCAAAGCCCCACCAGCACTGTCGTGGCAAGTCCATCATCTGCTGCCTGCAACCATCGGAAAGCAGCAATCAGGAGCTGGACTGTTGTCGCGTTGGCCAAAAACAAGGAGTCAGACGAAATCACATCAAAGACGACATCAGGGTTATCAACACCTAGTCGTCCTGCCTTGACGACCTGCAAGGCATTGGCCACTTGCTGACCATGCAGATTGGTACGGACCAATATCGCGATGTCTGTGGCTGCAAATCCATGACGTTGGAGCTCAATGATGGTCAGAGGAAGCTCTTGAAGAGGCAGCTTGGCATCAGAAAGGTCGTTGTAGTCATCATCAGGTCCATGCGTTGTATCTTGCGCATCTGGATTGCTACCGATAACCTCTTTTTTATCAAAGACGCGGACCTGAACCAATCCGTTTTCCTCAGCAGGGTTACCTGCTTTATGTGGCGGAAATATCTGCTGCGCTCCTGCATAAGACTCCTCCATGGCAATAGCCAACGCCTCAAGTTCGGGGTAATGAGGCGACTCCTTTTCAAGCATGATGTCCAATACCTGCGCATGCTGAAATTTACTCAGCTTGGCAGGCAAGGCCTCGAACAATAGGTTATTGAAGTCAATGACGGTGCGTGTGCTACGGTAATTGCGATCCAATGCGTTTACCTGCAAGGTATCTGGGTCGATTTCGTCTGCCAGTCTGCGCCCTAGGAGTTGCCAATCCCCACCCCTAAACCGGTAGATGCTCTGCTTAACATCCCCGACGATCAGCGACTCTTGCCCTTGGGCAAGGCCCTCTTGGAGCAATGGGGCGAGATTGTGCCATTGCATATTGCTGGTATCCTGAAATTCATCCAGGAAGTAGTGCTGATAGCGGGTGCCGACCTTTTCATAAATGAAGGGGGCATCATTGCCATCGATCACGACCCTAAGCAGATCATTGATATCCTGCATGAGCTGGACGTTATTCTCTCGTTTGTACGCCTGAACCAAGTTCAGCAACTTGCTCATGAGGCCAAGCCCGAACGCATTTTTACGGATCAATTTGGCCGTTGCATATCGAGGAGACTCAGCTTGTTGCACCTCAATCGCCTCAGTTGTTAGGCGCGAAAGCTCTTCTGCAAGTTCATCGCTTGCATTTGCTGGGCGTTTTTTG
>CANHWS010000099.1 GCA_947464365.1 Cytophagaceae bacterium
GTGGAAGCCGATGACCATAAAGCTCGAGGTGACAGAGCATATTGACACCTGGTTTCAGGATACTGCTGAGCACAACGGCACTTAGCAAATAGATCAGGACATTGGTAAAGATGTAGCCAATAAGGCCTAGGCCAAGCAAAAAAGCGAAAACAAGAATAAAGAACCGATAGCCCATGATGATCAGATTAGGTCGGGAGATGATCCATCCCAACATTCGGCTGACATTGCGGCCATAATTGTGCCCAATTAGTGGGCCAGAATAAATTATCAACAATTAGTTGATAGCCAGTTGCTTATATCCTGGTGTTAAGCCATGGAAGCCTGACTAGATTTTCTGTATTGTACAATTGTTGGCTTGGAAGTAGTTTTTTCTAGCTAGTGGTCAGGGAAGGGGCCTTAGACCGAACCTTGAAAATTCGGTAGGCACGATACCCATCGCTGATCTCGGAAATCGTGACCCGAATGACGGTATAGACTGGCAATGCAACAACCATCCCGACGATGCCCCCAATGGAACTTCCAGCGAAAATCGCAACAAAGATTTCTAGTGGATGAGCCTTGAGATTGCGGCTGAAGATCATGGGCTGGAGGGCAACATTGTCAATGAGGTGGACAATGAGACCAACTGCTAAAATTTGTGTGCCGTAGCTCAGGTACTGGTCCTCGGTGATGCCAGGGGTTGTGACCAAGCCAACAATGATGGCAGTGATGTTGCCGAGCAAAGGACCGATATACGGTAAGACATTTATCACTGCGGCAAACAGTGCAATGGTCACGATGTACTGCATGCCTAGCAACCAGTAGCCAAACAAGGACAACAAAAAGATGGCCGTTATCTGGGTTGCGAGGCCCAAAAGATAGCTCGATAATAGCCGCTCAATCTTGTAGAAGGCGGTGATTGTGAGCTCGAAGAAGGCATTGGGCACGAATTTCAGGATTGCTTTCTTGAGCAAACCACGCTCTAGCAGCAAGAAAAAAGTCATGAAGCTGACGGCCAAGAGAGTCACAAATATGGAACTGGTAATGGTGATCAGGTTCTCGATGTAGTGGCCAAAATCACCCATCTTGATGTCAAGACTGGTGAACTCGCGCAGGTAACGTTTGAAGTACCCAGGCCTTACTTTGATGATGCCACCGTCATTGAGGGCTTGTTCTATCCGTAATATTGGTTTGTTGATCTTGTTGATAACGGCTGTCAGGTCGGACTTACTGAGGGCATTGGCTTGGTCAACCAAGACGGGGATTGTCGTGACCAAGCCATAGGTGATGCTACCTGCGACGCCAACCATCGTGATCGTAACGGCTATCCAGCGTGGTAAACGAAATCCAAAAACCTCGAGATGGTTCAGCAGGTTGACCGCTGGCTTAAGGATTGAGCTTATGATTAGTGAAGTGAGTAAATAGATGACAATGTCTGATAGTAGGTAGCCAACCAATGCGCCCCCCAAAAGGAGTGCCGCCAACAAGATAAAAAACCGATAGCCCATAGTGTTTCGTTTATGCCGTTTCGGCCTGAGTGGTGGTAATACGCTCCGTTATTTCTCGTTGACGAGCTTTGGCGAATAGGAAAACAGACAGATTGCACCTCCGGACCATCGTTGCAAAAGTAGGCTAAACTGATGGAGGTTTGAGGCAAAGGTAGCTTGAATTTGCACCTGGGATAGCGCTTAGGTTGATAGGAGAGGAGTCTGCTGGATTTTGTGGCAAATTACTTGTCTCAAATCGAAGGTATAAAAAAACACCCCTTGACTTTTATCGAGGGGTGTTTCGGTATGGATGCTCCTAAGCTCTGAGAAGGTCTCAGAAAACAAAAATCAATGGGGCTTATTGGACCGTGAGTCGTTTGATTAGGCGTTGGCCATTGACCAAAGTCTCGACCATATAAATACCAGGACGGATACCCTCTAGTGACAGGTTGCCTTCGAGTTTGTTATCGTAGGTCATTAGGTCAAAGCTGCGTTGCAGGCGACCAACAGCATCAAAAATGCGGACTGTAGCTTCGGTGGCTTCCGTACCGGTCAGATCAAGCACAACGGAAGTTGTGGCTGGGTTAGGGTACAGGTTGACGTCAGCATTACTGAGCAATCGTGGCGTGCTGATGATCACAGTAACAGGATCGCTTGTGTCGCTTTTGCAACCATTGCGCAACGTAATCACTTGGTATTGACCTGAACGTGAGGCGATAAAGATCGAGTTGGTACCTGCTACGCGTACTCCGTTGTAGTACCATTCGTAACGCTGGCCGCCAGCTGTTGCGATAAGGGTATCGTTACCATTACCTGGGATCTGGCCAATAAATGGACGTGCCGGCCTTTGGGTAACGACCACAACTTCCGGCGTGGTAGCTGTATCGCTTAGGCAGTTTGCAATTTGTCCGACCTGCACATTATAGACCCCTGAAGTACGGACTGTGATCTGCTGGGTGGTAGCACCGTTAGACCAACGATAAATGTTGAAACCAGTAGGTGCAGTCAGGACGATGCTATCACCAAAACAGAAGGTGTTAGCACCTGTTACGATCGTGACGGTTGGACTGGCAGAGAAGGATGTCACTACAACATTTACAGGTTGTGAGACTGGACTTTCGCACCTACCTGTGTTGGTAACAGTAAGAGTGAAGGTACCAGACTGTTTCACTGCAATCCGTTGTGTTGTCTCGCCAGTACTCCACTTATAGAAAGCGTATCCAGCTGGTCCTGTCAAGATTGTACTATCACCAAGGCAGATAGAGGTAGGTGTAGAGGTAACCACTGGTACGCCTGGGACAGAGTCAAGGCTAATGGTGGAAAGGCTAGAATCGCCTTGGATTGGTGGATTTGAAGATGAAACCCGTACTCGGTAATTGGGGCTATAAGGTAAACCTGCCGGGATCGGGAAGCGTTGTGTACTAGCTAGACGGCTATCAAATGTACCGAGGGTGATTGGGTTGGCGAATGAGCCAGAGCCGTTACTCAGCTGGTAGGTAAACGTATTCGGGAATGGGAAGGTGTCAGTAGATAATGCCTGAATGTCAATACTATCACGCCCAGAGCAGAGGAATCGGCTGTTAACACCTGTAGCCAATGAAAATGGGCGTGCATCTGCGACAACTGCAAAATAACCTAAGCTGGTTACACTAGTCGTAACAGTAGAGTTGTTGCCATAGAGGGAGCTGTAGCGTTTCCAGCCAACACCATTGTACGAATACAGACGGGTGTTGTTGTTAAGCGGTCCGTTTACCTCGGTAGCAGCTGGCCATGTTACTGTAACTGTTGCGTCTAGGTTGTCAACTTGACTAGAGTTTTTAGCCATCCATTGCAACCCTGCATGGTTTGTGATCAAGGACGAAATCGCTGGTACGTAATCAGCAGTTGTTGCTCTATCGGCTAAGCTAACGGTCAGGGTGTCAAACCTAATGCTTGATCCCTGCCTAATGCTGAGGCGGCTATAGTTATTGCCGACTGCTAGTGGTGCGACAATGCTATCTGCTAGGAAGTTAAGGCGCTGGAACTTGCCTCCAGCCACGCGAATGTGGCTGGTAGGCGATCCGCCGAAGAAGTTAATGCCACGGTTGAGGGTCAATGTATTAGCGCCAATATCGAGGATGCCGTTATTGAGGACCAGTGAGTTGTTTGCCTTTACATTGCTGGCCAGAGTAAGGTTTTTGCCTACGGTATTCATGTTGATGCCGTTCCAGATCAGGAGACGACCAGCACGGCCACGAATGGTTGCAGCAACTGCATTGTTAATCACTTCTCCAGAGAGTGTATCAGGTTGAACTAGGACAGTGTCACCATCCGCAATCGAGGAGAGCCCACGCAAGATACTTGGCGCAATAGTGAAAGGCTCAGATAGGCTGAAACGGCTGACAAAAGATTTACGTGGGCTCACCCTAATGACACCAAGACGACTATCATGGGTGCGGTGCTTGAGACGTCCTTCGATTGAAAACAACTCAGACTCGTTGAGCTGCGCTGGCCTACGGAAGTCATTGTTGCGCATTTCGAATAGGTTCTCAGAGGCATCAATCGAAATCTTGACAGCATTCATATCCGTAATTGGATAGGTGCCCCAGAGTGGATAAGTTACCGACTGGCGGCTACAGCTATCAAGCCAGATGGGGTACCTGAGGCGGTTACCAAACCGGTTGGCTTGGTTGCCTGGCCCCCCGATAATGACATTTTTGAAGCTGGTATCGCGAGCGACGGCATTGTGGTTGTAAATACCAACTGCAATACCACCGATCTCGTTATTTGGTAGGTTATTGAATCGGTTGTTGGTGATCGTGGCAGAGTTAGCCAAAGCAGTAAAACCTCTACCTGTAGTTTGGAATTTGGTATTAAGCCCAACGCAAATGGCATCAGCAGAGGCAGGATTGAACGTGTTGCTGTCGATAATGACATTACGGCTTCGACCAGAGAATATCCCTGCACCCAAGAAGTTGTTAAACGTGTTGCCTTTGATGATTACACGCGAGCCTACTGGTGTACATACCCTGAGTTCTAGCTGGGCAATGAGCTGGAGGCCTGGTAAGGAGAAGAACTGGTTGTTGCTGATCTGGTGGATGGCACCTGCTTTGTTTGGTGAGTTGAACAAGAGCCCAATTCCATAGAGCTTGTTATTCATGACGCGCCATGCGCCATAATTAGTGGCAGTCTGGATGGCATAGTAACCTTGGAGGACGTTGCTATCAGCAGCGGTGACACCACCGATAAAGGCACGTGTACCATTGGTCCAGATTGCACGTCCGGGAACGCAGTTGACATTTACATTGGGGCTGCCGATCCAGTTGCGCTGTGCGGTAAGGGAGTCATTGTTACCACGGGCATATATGCCATAGCTATTGAACACGATACAAGGAGCACCAGTACCCTTGCTCAAGATCCGACAGTCAGTAACTGTAAGGCCATTCCACACATTGGTTCCATCAGCATTAATGCCGTGGATACAGAATATTTGGTTAAACTCCAGCTGGAAATTGCGAATGATGACATCGCGAGCACGCACCGTAATACAGCTTAGTGCACCTGCGCGAAGCGGCGGGACGATAACTGGACGTGTGCCGGTGCCTCCGTTGCCTAAAAGGACTAAACGTTTGCGTACAGTATCGACCTCAGCATAGGTACCCGGTAGTACCCAAACTGTGTCGCCAATGGCAGCAGAGTCTAGCCCTGTCTGGATTCTGGCCCAAGGGGTCGTGATATTCCGAGCTTGTGTTTTGGTCCGGCTGGTGAGGCCACCCGTTGCACCAACATAATAGATGGTGGCGTATGTATTCATCCCCCAACAGCAGAGGGCGATCATCAATAACAATTTGTACAATCGATTCATAAGTTAGGTGGTAGGGGGGGAGGTATCACGGCTGGCGTTTTCTGCCTGAGCTGCTCGATATTTTGGGTTTAGAAATTGCTAGAGTTGGCATTTTTGGTGCCGATTAAAGGGCAAATTACAACAAAAATATACCCTTGTCAAGCATTTGTCTACTCGGTTGGTCATCCATATCATTAGTTCCAGCTTTTTGTCTATTACCCAAAGATTCGCATCTGGAAACTGAGCCAACTCTTTTGTTCCTGAAAATGCGATTTCTAGCCTCCTTTTGGGGTTCTTGGTCAGGTTTGGCTTTTTATTTACCTTGTGATTACCCATATTGGACCATCAAAAGGTCTGTATACGCGAATTTCCTTTGTTTTGATGTCCCCTACTATATCAGTCACGTTCGAACAACCCATAGCAGGACAAGGTATCAGTCTAGGTACTGGTCTTGGACTCGCATCAGGTGCGGAGGCCCCAAAGACACTCACTATTTTCATTGTTGACGATAGCGAGCTGTTTCAATTTTACCTCAAGGGGTTCCTCAAAAATCACTTTGCCCAAAAAAGCCTAAAGGCCAAAAAGGATTTACAGTCCGTATCGCAATCTGACCAGATCAAGGTCTACCAGTTCCTGAACGGTACAGAAGCTATCCAGAACCTGTGGCGTAATCCTGATGTGGTTTTGTTGGACTTCTACCTCGATGCCGATGTGGATGGGCAAAACCGGAACGGTGATTGGGTCTATGAGCAAATCAAAATAGAAAGTCCTGATAGCAGGGTCATCATGCTTAGCAGTGCCACTGATCCTGACATCATTGTTAGAATGGTCAAGTTAGGCTTGCGCGATTACGTCCTGAAGGACCTTGACCATTTACAGGACCTTGGTCAGTACCTTTAGGTTAAACCCACTGGAAGAGGAAGTAGTAAGGGATGATTTAGGCTATACTGCTGATAGGAAGCCGATCATTTGTTGCCAAGCTGCCTCACTGATCGCTGGGAAATTGGCAATACGAAAAGTACCTTCCTTCCATTTTCCATATCCATTGCCTATTAGGAAACCAGCCTCAGAGGCATCTGACTTGAGTTTTGCCAATAGCTCAGGTCCACAGCTGATTGCCTGCACGGTGGTACTGCGATTGGTTGGGTTGGTGACTAGGGGTGAAATTCCTCCACTGGCATTATCAAGCAGTTGGTAAAGTTGGTTAGCCCTTTTGATTATGGTATCCTGTTGATCAAGGACATTAGGACTCGCTGCCAAAATACGATTCAGCAAATAGATGCCAAGTACATTAGGGGTACAGGTGGTCTGGAATTTGGCCATGTTGTCCTCCAGCAACAATAGGCTATTATAGTGTTTGCGTTCGCCGATGGACTGAGCCCGTGACAATGCCCTAGGTGAGCAAATCAGCAAACCAAGCCCTGCGGGCATTCCGAAGCATTTCTGGACTGATCCGTACCAAATGTCGGCATCAGAAAAGGGCAGACTAATGCCATTGATGCTGCTGGTAACATCCACTGCCAACAAATGGTCTGGAAATTGTCGCCTTATCATGCTGATGGTGCCTGCATTTACCTGGGTGCCATTGCTGGTTTCGTTTTGGGTGATGCAGATGAGCTCGTGACTATCGGTTAACGGCAGATTCGCCCAATCGATGGTGTCATTAACAGCATATTGAAGACCATTGCTTTCCGGGCGTATCTTTTGTGCATACTCAAACCACTTTTGCCCAAAAGACCCAGTATAGACATGGAATCCGCCTCTTTCTGTCAGAGACTGAGGGATGATTTCCCAGCTTTCGGTTGCAGAGGTGGTGTAATAGATGCGGTAATCTGACGGTATGGCAAGACGATCATGGAGCATTGCCACTGTTTCGGCAGATAGGGCATCAAAAGCTTTGCTGCGGTGGCTTGCAGATAAAATGCCACTTTCGACCGCATCCTGTAGGTATTGGCCTAGGTTGGCATTGAGTTGGGACGGTCCTGGGAAGAATGTAGTGTGAGGTTTGCGCATACAGCCGCAAAGCTAGTATCCTTGCCCTTACCCGGAAAGAAATCAACAGATCAAAACTGAAACCTAATGTTCTATATGGCCAAAAGGTTGTCTATTTACTGGCGCTCAACAGCCAAGCTAGGTGATATAAGGCGGCCTTGTACCCACCTAGGCCCATTCCTGCAATGACGGCCTTAGCGTGGGCAGATATATAGGAGTGGTGCCTAAATGGCTCGCGAGCAAAGACATTGGTCAAATGGACTTCGATTACTGGAGTGGTGATCCCCGCCACTGCATCACCAATTGCGATGGAGGTATGGGTCAGGGCGCCAGCATTGAGCACAATCCCTGTTTGGTCATTGAAGCCGAACTCATGCAGTTTGTCTATGATCTGCCCTTCATGGTTGGACTGGAACCATGTTAGCTCCACCCCTGGCATCGTAGCTCTGATATCTTGACTAATGAGGGCCCAAAGGTCATCCCAGGTGCGGTGGCCGTAGATTTCGGGTTCGCGTTTGCCAAGGAGGTTAAGGTTGGGGCCGTTGATGACAAGGAAGTGCATAGGTGGAAGGGTAGTTGAGCAGTGGGCCGTGAATTATTATGGTGCTTGTTGGTCTGAGAAAGCATTTGCCAACTGCCAAGTAAACACAAGAAAAGGATAGTTTAGGCATCAAAAGTTGCCATAACCATGCCGAATTGATAAGTTTGGCAAAACTGTGGGCCTTTGCCAGTCAACTGGAATAAGGTTGCCAGTGTTTCCTTACCTTCAAAATCACCATTACCAGACTTTAGATGACGACTACATCACCCTCATTAAACCGGAACCGCCTGTTTGTCGCAAGTTGTGTGGCGTTGATCACGACAGCAATGACCTTTGCAATCCGGGCCAACATCCTAAATAAATTGGGTGAAGATTTTAAGCTCGACAACTTTGAGGTTGGACTCTGTGCAGGGACCGCCTTCTGGGGCTTCACGCTGGCGATGATTTTTGGTGGATTCTTGGTCGATCGTCTCGGGATGAAGCTGCTGATTTGGTTAGCCTTTTCCGGCCATTTGATCGGTATCGGGTTGACCATGGTGGCAACGGGTTTTTGGTCGTTGTTTATAAGTACCCTGTTTGTCGGCATTGCCAACGGAATGGTGGAAGCGGCTTGCAACCCGATGGTGGCAAGTATGTTCCCAGATAACAAAACGACGATGCTCAATAGGTTTCACCTTTGGTTCCCGGGTGGCATCGTGATTGGGGGCCTTACTGGCTATTTGATTGAAAAGGAGCTCAATCTGACTTGGGAGTGGCAAATGGCGGCTATCCTGTTGCCAGCCCTGACTTATGGTGCTCTTTTCTTGGGTCAAACATTCATCAAAACGGAGCGTGTTACCTCTGGTGTTTCCGAGGGGTCAATGCTGAAAGCTTGTCTTAGCCCTTTGTTTCTCGTGATGGTATTCTGTATGCTGCTGACCTCTGCAACTGAGCTGGGAACTGGCCAGTGGATCAACGTTTTGCTTGAGAAACAGGTTTCTAATCCGATTTTAGTTCTAGTGTTCATTAGTGGGATTATGGCTCTTGGTCGTGGCTTTGCGGGCACCATGGTGCATAGTTTGGCACCCACGGGCATGCTGTTGTTTTCGGCTATTTTTTCCGCGATTGGTTTGGTACTCCTTGGGTCTGGGTACGTGTGGCTAGGTGCCGCAGTCTTTGCAGTTGGGGTTTGTTACTTCTGGCCAACGATGATTGGTTTTGTTAGCGAATACATCCCACAGTCAGGTGCGCTTGGCATGAGCATTATGGGTGGGGCAGGGATGTTGTCAGTTTCAATCGTCCTACCATTTATGGGTAGTCTCTATGCTTCTAACAAAGAGAAGGCACTATCGACCCTAAAAACAGGTGCAGATGTTGATATGGCGGCTTTAGCCGACCAAGCTGGCTTACTTGCTGGGCAGACTACCCTAACCGAGGTCGCTCTATTGCCAGTGGTATTGGGTGTCATCTTTGCCATCTTGTACTTTAGCCGCAAGTCGATCAGTGCTGGTACCAACCACTAATCAGAAGGATATCGTCTTAAAAACACAAAAGCCCATCTCGCAAGATGGGCTTTTGTATGCCATGTGAGTTGGATAGTTTAGGCCTGAGGTTCGGCTGATTGGTCAATTGGTGCCTCGATTGGTGTGTCTTTGCTTGGTTTGGGTGCCTTAGGCTCTTTGGGTGGTTTCGGCTCTTTTGGCTCCTTGGTGTTGACCACATTCATAGCCCGCTCTAGCCCAATGCTACAGAACTGGAAGATGGCATCCACAGCCCGCTCGATATTGAGGTCTAGGTCTTGTTGTTCTTCGATACTGAAGTTGCCTAGTACATAGTCGATCTGTTTGCCCTGAGCGAACTTGTCCCCAATGCCAAACCTGAGCCGTGGATACTCGGTGGAATTGAGCACCTCCTGAATGTTGCCAAGGCCATTGTGCCCACCACCGCTGCCTTTGCCCTTGAGGCGTAGCGCGCCGTAAGGTATAGCCAAGTCGTCGGTGATTACCAATATGTTTTCTTTCGGGATCTTGAGGTGTTGCATCCAGTACCGAACTGCCTTACCACTTAGGTTCATGTACATGGTAGGCTTGATGAGGTTCAGGATGCGGCCCTTATGCATGGTGCGGGCAAAGAATGCCTGCTTGTCTAGCTTGAACTGCTCACTGCCTTGTTTGGCCACCAACCTATCTAGCACCATAAAGCCGATGTTATGCCGTGTGCGTTCGTACTCTGGGCCAATGTTGCCTAGGCCAATGATCAAGTATTGCATGGGTGCAAAGTAATGGGTTTTGGAGGTATGTGGTTGGGGTCAATAGTAGGGCTTAGGCGATCAGTTCAGCAATATGGCCTAAAATGTTGTGGTATTAGGGCAGTAACTAGCACCCCTTTCTTTGATTGATCTAGTTTGTTTGGCCGCTTGTCTGGCATATTTTGCCCTTCCGCCCAATATCACTAAGTTGCCACAGCTTTAGAAAACAAACACACAATTACCATCATGACTATAGGACTTGCCAATCGCATCCTCAAGACAAAAATAGTATCTAGGACATCAGCCCAATGGGTAGGATTGCTTCTTGCATCTTGCGCCTTAATCAGCACGCTAGGCATGCCAGCTTTTGCCCAAAAGGGACAAAAAAAGGCAGCCAAAGTTCAAGTTGACCAAGCTCCTAACAAACTCACGAAGGCCGAGCGCAAGGCGGGTTGGGTCTCCTTGTTCGACGGTAGTACCTCAAAAGGATGGCGTGGTGTGTACAAAACGGCCTTCCCAGATAGTGGGTGGATAGTACAAGAGGGATGCCTGATCCACAAAGCCAGCAAAGGCGGCGAAAGCAACAGTGGGGGCGATATCATCACCGAAAAGCAGTACCGCAACTTTGAGCTCGAGCTGGACTTTAATGTCAGTGAAGGAGGCAATAGCGGGATCAAGTATTTTGTGCTGGAGCGCCAACCCAGGCCAAAAGGTTCAGCAATCGGATGTGAGTTCCAGATCCTTGATGACGAACGTCACCCTGACGCCAAAAAAGGAAAGGATGGCAACCGCACTATTGGCAGCCTCTATGACTTGATTACGGCTTCAAATAAATCTCCTAATCCGCCAGGCCAATGGAACCATGCTCGGTTGGTCGTCAAAGGAAATGAGGTCGAACACTGGCTAAACGGCAGCAAAGTGGTGGCCTATACCCGCAACAATGA
>CANHWS010000100.1 GCA_947464365.1 Cytophagaceae bacterium
GGTTCGTTTCTAATACATAGGTCCTGACCTGGTTATCCTTATCAAGTTGTGATGCGAGATTATGAAAGAAATTATCAACTGACTGATTACCTGTCCTGAGGGTAGTGCGTGCAGCCTTATCGTGTGCTAAAAGGATGAGTGATGTCTTCATCTTGAATAGTTTTCGTTAACAACTCCCGCAACTTAGGCACCTCCTTAGGCTCGGCGGTGATGATCCGGATCAGGTCGGCCACACTTTCCTCATTTTTCATCCATGCTTGATCAAACATGATTGTCTCCTTGGCTTTGGGCAACATCTGGCCCAAGAAAAAGCTGCTAATATCTTGGCCCAGTGCCTTGGCTGCGCGCATGATGATGTCTTTCTCCTCTTCAGTGAGGCGGATCTCGATGCGGGCTGTCTTTTTGTGTGCTAGGGTTGCCATATCATTTAGAATTTATCAGTTGACGACACAAATGTACGGTAAATTGCCGTACAAAACAGATGGTGCCAACACAATTTCCTGCCCAAACAATGGAGGGTGGTCGCATCAATCCTCAATAACCCATCTAATATGAAATCCTAGTCGGCAGACTACCGCATACCCTTTACCAACCCAGCGCCAATCCTGATCTGTTGCAGGTACATATTAATTACATTCTCAAGGCCGTAATACAGTGCATCCGCAATTAGGGCATGGCCGATAGAAACCTCTAGCAAGTAGGGCACGTGCTGCACGAAGTAGGCGAGGTTACGGAGGCTAAGGTCATGGCCAGCATTGAGCCCCAAACCAAGTTGATGGGCCAATTCGGCAGCCTTAGTAAATGGTGCGACCGCTTCGGAAGGATCATGGGCATAATAAGCAGCATAAGGCTCGGTGTACAATTCAATCCGATCTGCCCCAACAGCTTTGGCTCCTTCGACCATTTTCGGGTCGGCATCCACAAAGATGGAAACACGTGTGCCGATTGCCTTTAGGCGTTGCACAACATCTACCAAAAAATCAAGGTGGGCAACAGTGTCCCAGCCAGCATTACTTGTCAAGACATGCGGGCCATC
The DNA here is from genome assembly GCA_947464365.1 of Cytophagaceae bacterium. Taxonomy (GTDB): domain Bacteria; phylum Bacteroidota; class Bacteroidia; order Cytophagales; family Flexibacteraceae; genus CANHWS01. The sequence continues at coordinate 1,037 of CANHWS010000100.1, forward strand.
GGGCACCAAAGTGGCTTGCCCGGGTTTGCTGATCCGGACCATCTCGAAAAACCGCTCGTCAGGATAACCTTCGATGTTGAACTCCGTCGTCAGCCGCGGGTATAGGTCCAGCACATCTTGGAATGTGATGTGGCGTTCGTCCGGTCGGGGATGTACCGTGATGCCCTGCGCCCCAAAAACCTCTAGGTCCAGCGCCGTTTGCAAGACGTTGGGCACGCTACCGCCACGCGCATTCCGCAGCGTAGCAATTTTGTTGATATTAACGGATAGACGTGTCGTGGGTGTATCTGACATAGCAGCTGCAAGTTAAGCCAAAGGACCTTGTTGATGAAAACAAGCCATAGCCATACGTTGGTATCACCCTGACTACCGACCAACTAGGCCTATTGTTTGACTAATTGCCCTTGCCAGAATTTGTTACCTATCCGTAGCTGATAATGGTAAATACCAGCCCTGAGTCTGCCTAAGTCAAGTGGTTGGTCTGGCCCTGTGGGTTGATCAAGCACAAGTTGCGCCCTGGCATCATAGACTTGGCACCGAGCCAGCTGATCGAGCCCAGCAAGCTGAACCTGTCCCGATGCAGGATTGGGATATGGTCGTACCACAATTTGGCCTGATGCATCTGGCAAAGAAGTAGGGACGATGGTGCCAAAATCTCGGCATACCATTCCGTAGAGGGCCGCAAGACTCCTGACTGCAAAGGTGTCAATGTAGGGGCTGCCAGCTTGGGGCAGGTGCATACTTTGCACATTTGTGGTGTGTAGGCTGTTCGGGATACCAAATCGGGTCAGGCGTTTGTGTACGGAGTTGCTGCCGTAGAGGATATAGCCAGGAAAGGGCAATGGTGCACTGTTATAGGGCACAGTTGGGTCGGTCAGGTTATGGATGCTCGCGACCTGCACGGCCTCAGGGCCCTTGATCCAGTTGGTGTCGCCCAACCCACCAGCGTTGGATATAATGCCACGAATCATGTTGCTGTAGCCAGGATTGCCACTACCTGAGGACAGATTGCCCATCAGGGTTGTGTCGATGGCACTAGGAAGCTCGTTCTGCTGCAGATAGGCGCATTGTAGGCTGCAAATAGCGCCAGCCGAAAAGCCCCATAGATAGACCAAGTCTGGTCGGATGCCAAGGGTTGTGGCATTGCGACGCATATACCGCACAGCCGAAAGGGCATCCTGCTGAGCTCGAAAGACTGTCTTGTAAAGTTCGTTTGCCGAAAAGCCCGCAACACCAATGCGGTAGTCGATCGCAGCGGCTACATAGCCTCGTTTTGCGAGCTCGGTGCAGGTCTGGGTGACGTATGACTCGAAGCGGCTGCCCGATACAAAACTGCCACCAAATAAAACCAAGACGATTGGTCGCTGGGTGGCTGTATCGCCATTGGGTCGGTAAATGATTGCCTTTAGGTCTATGAGCGTGCCATTTATAATGTTGTTGGCACCATATACCACCGTCATTGTATCAACTAATGCAAAAGTCGAGTCCTGATATCGGCCGCCATTGCAGGACTGTGCACCTGCCACGGACCACCCTAGGCAGAGGCCTAAAGACAGAAAACTTGCCAATATGAATGTGTGGATGCGCTGATGGGTTTTCATAACCTAGATTGATGTTGATTCCTGACCGTAACGATAAGATAGGTAAGCTGGCGAAATTACGACAAACCAACCAGATCTATCCATAAGATCGGCCAAGGTCGCAAACACATTGATAGATGGCTGCTTCGTAACAAGACTTTGACCAAGTAACGCATTAAGGCACCATGACTACCAATAGCACCCCTACAAAACGACACTGACCACCAAACTGTTGTTTGATGGCCAGTGCTATTGTCTATACTATTTCGGGATACGAATGCGTAGCCTACCTAAAATTGTGTCATCCGAATGGCACCTAAGCAGGTATTGAGGATTGACAACTGACAGATAAACGAAAGGTTGGTATGATTAACCTTTGAGTGAATACTCAAAACCACGGCCATTACGGACAGCATTGATGCCACCTTTTTTGGCTAGTGTGCTAGCAGTACTTGATACCATCGTCTTGAGGGCAGCAAACTCGTACGAAGTCTCGAACTTGTGAAGATGCTCGGTGATTTGATCGGCAGTCAATTTTTCGGCTTTCGAAAGAGCCCAAACGACTTTCTGATTCCAGCTTTTGGCATCAGCGTATTGGTCAACCAAAGTCACTTCCTTAGGTGGACGACCACCTTTGCCTGTTTTTGTTTCTTTAGCTGCCTTCGCAACTTTAGCAGGTTTTGCGACTGGTGCAGCTACTGCAGCAGCAACAAGGGCGCTTTTTGGTTTGCGTCCGCGCTTAGCACCTGTTGGTGCAGCTTTAGCGACGACTGGCGCAGCTTTAGCAACAGCAGGGGCAGCAGCAGGGGCGGCAGGAGCAGCAGATGCAACTGAGCCTCCTAGTGCACTGATGGCAGTGCGGATTGCTGATAGTTGACCTTGAAGCTCTGCTTCTTTTTCGGCTAGGGTAGCCAAAACATCCTGAATAGATGCCATAATGTGTGAGGGGTGTTTAAATTGTGGTTTTTCGGTTGCCCTATTTGACTAAGTACTGGCTCAATGGTTTAACGATCCCTAACGTCAATCTTGACTCAATTATTACGTCCTGCTTCTACTTTCTGATCTGCCTCGTGCAAGGACGATCAGTAGCATTACGATAAAGACTGTGCCTTAACCAGACTGATTGAACCGAGGTTTGGTCTGTCTAGAAAAAGTAAAGCTTAAACAGTAATACAAGCAAGGGGGCGCCACTGTCAGCGTTGGTCATAAGCTCTGCCCTTCGGCTTCGTTGTGACTAGTTCTGGCAAGCAGTATCCACATTTTCGGACATAGATTGTAAGGGAGACGGAAACTCATAAAGTAGCGTCTAGCAAACTGAGCGATTTGTCATTTGCGATGCAATAATACAGCCAAACAATCAGATCACGAAAAGCAAATCCGAATTTAAATCCTGTTCTAACCAAATATTGTTGTCCAGACCATAAAAACTAAAGGAGTGGGCCAATCCTCAAATCTGCTTTTATCGGTTTAGTCCTATGTGCTACCCCACAATCATGATTGCAAAACGATCCGGACTAGGCAAGGCTAACAGCAACCCAGTCACCATCCAAAAGCTGCTGTCAACCCACAGGGCTTAATATCAAATTGCAAAGCATGGCCCGACTGCTGAAGTCCAATTAACGACTGATAGACGTCAGGATAGGCTTATGGTATTTGCCATAAGAACCAAACCAGAAACCTCGGGAGCCATACAGCTTCGGTACATTATCCTGCGCATCATCTAGGCCAATATTGATCCCCTAGACTATGCCTTATTCCATGGCTCGATAGATCGGATTGGATAGTGGCTCTCCATAAATATAAACTAGCCGAAACCTAAAAAACGAATTTAGGATCCATCCAGAGGGTTTTTAGGTTATTTATTCCCACGGAAATTACAAGCGTCACCTTATGGCCATTGGCATTGATGAGAGCTGTATTGTATGTCATCAGTACATGATCTGCCACTCAAGATTCGAAATATTTGCCACTGTTTTGGCCATGCCCTCAACTTGCGTTTCATTTTCAGGTGACCTTGCAACTAGGCGGTTTCAAGATGTTAGCAACTTGGCAGTACGGGCTATTTGATCAACCTGATAACGAATGGAGCACGGCCTAATATTAGATCTTGGTTGCTCTATCTTAGGATCTATCTCAGTGCCATGTTGCCAATGCCATCGGCATCTAATGGCTGAATATCTAGATTATTTTTGCGTTGATAGTCGATTTAATATATAAAAAATATGCAACTGGATAATCGTCACACTTTTTTTCGGTCTTTTGGGTCGGCAGAGCCAACCATCTGTTTTGGGGTTTCTGTGCGCGAACCATAGGCTTAAAGTTCTCCAAAGCTGCTGAAGCCCTAATTGGGGCCATACAAACTAGCCTATCGTCCAGATATTGATGATTACCTTACCGCATGCGCATCACAGAGGCCTGGCTGCAAGTCTGGTTGCCTTATGCGTAGCCACTAGGTTTTGTTTGCCCTATTTGATCTATATACTTTTTGACCTTGAGGTCTGCTCTGGTCAGGATTCAACGAAGAGATATAGTTGCCCTCGTGGTTAGCGCAACCTGATTCTGCTATGTAGGCCTGATCTAAGGACATCAGTATTTAGGAAGCAAATGGCGTTAAATTGTTGATAATCAAATCATTGTATCGATTGATGTTAAGCAGCGATAGATGATACTAAGTTCGCAATCCAATTGTGTAAGTCATACCATACCAATGATTATAGGTGATGATTCGTCGGCAACTAACGCACTTGCATCAACTAAATTCCTAAAGTCACCAGCGATGCCCGAGAGGCGAGTAGGGAAAAATTATAGGATAATGCAACTGAAGCTAGATACGGGTCACCCTAGGCGATACCTCTTGTTGGATATAGACTTACAATTGATGACACTACTCGGACGGACTGATAGGTTTACCCTTTGTACGGCTTCGTGCCTTTTTGGCTTTTCTGACCTGTTTGTCGTGTAGGGATAACCGATTCATCATCCGGACTAAGGTTTGGGGTACCTCGCCCGCCAATACCTCTTGATATACTGACGCGTCACAGGCAAATAGCAAGGCGTCGTCGTCTAGGGATTTGATATTGTTCCTTTGCTGGGTGACCCACCAGCGGTTTTCTGAAGATTGGTTGACAAAAACTACGTCTTCGAGGCCTGGGCTGGCAACTCGATATTGCGTAATTGGCTGACTATGAGCGCTATGTGCCATACCCTCGAGCAGGTGCCATAGGCCAACAGCCACAAGTTTAGCAGCCATTCCGTTCCGATCTTCGTCTGGTAGATAGCCATAGATACCAACACTCCGGAGCTTGGTGCTATGCCCAGCATACCAACATAGTTGGCACCACTCTTCGCCTTTGAGGCCAAATGGTTTGGGGTCACGGACGGCCCTCATTTCGTGCCCATTGATGCTGCCGAGGTCCATACTGATACAGTCGGCCTGACGCATATAGAGCTCCGACATTTGGGGATTATCACGGTGCTGGCCTAGGCGACGCGAGACAAAACTGGCTTGGTCCAGAAAGGCAAGCTGGCTGGCGTCCGACAGATAGTTCTGGTGCCCAAGGAGGGCAAAGTCAAACAAGATAGGCTCAGCCGCCAAAAACAAGCTATTGAGGAAGTTGTGCTCGTCCTGCCCACTTGGTCGGTAGTCCATGTCCAGCTGATGATCGACAACTGTTAATGACAGTGCTTTTGGTTGCTCTTGTTTGTCCCGATACTGACACAGGCCCTCTACTTGCTGGATAGTAGCTGCTTGGTTAGGTCCGATCAGGATGACTTTGGCGCCGGCATGGTGAAGCATGTCACAGACTTGGGTGATCCTGATTGCAGTCTGGGCGGCAGTGGGGCCAGGGCGCAGGTTGCCCATGTCCGCCAAAACAAGATTTCCCTGTCCTTTATATAACTGGTAGAGCTCGGCCCGGATGTTGTCGGCACCATTTGAGGACTTGCTGCCGATCTTGATCTGGCTTTCGGCAGGGTCTTCGTCCATAAAAAACGAACTGTTAACCAAACTAGCGCCAAGCTTGCCATTATCCGAAAATCCTTGTTCGACAAAGGCATCTTCGGGTAGGCCAACTAGGCAGATTTGGGCTGCATAATAGTCGGGCAGCTGCTCTTCTGTATGAATCAGGATGTTGTGCCCCAGCAAATTGGGATTATCAAGTCGGCTTAGCAATGTGATGCTAACTGGGTCCAGATAAGACGATAGATTCATGATATTGACAATACCGAAATGCCCCATCTTTTCGCAACCATGACCTCAATGAGTCTGTTGTCAGCGCGAAGGACAATAGTTCTGGAGACAATATTAGCGGATATAGCCAACAATAGGCCCACATGTAGCCAATAGATGGACAACTAGCTACAAAAGATGCCTCATAGGGCCATATCTTTGTCAACGCTTGCCAAGTGCACACCCTGCGGGACCCAATTTGTTGATCTTGATGACGGTCAGGTCGGTATCTCGGTTTATATCCAGCTCGGTGGGTGCAGGCAAGCCCACCACACTACACCAAACCAAGACTACATGGCGACTGCCACCAATCCATCATTTTCGATTTTGTTATTAGGGGCTGGCCGCTCGGCTACTGCCCTGATAGGGTACTTGGCAGGCCTACACCAACAACATGGCTGGCCTGTAACGGTGGCAGATGCTTCGGAAGCCCTCGCCATCCACAAGACCGTTCAGTACCCTGGCATCAAAGCAGCCGCGCTGGATGTTAACAATGCCGAGGCTGCCCAAGCCCTGATCATGGATCACCAGTTGGTGATCAGCCTATTACCCCCGCCAATGCACCCGATGGTGGCTGGCTGGTGCCTACAACACCAAAAACATCTTATTACGGCTAGCTACCTGTCCGATGCCATGTTGGCATTTGACCAGCAGGCTAAAGATGCTGGTGTCTTGTTCCTGAACGAGTGCGGACTGGACCCGGGCATCGACCACCTGTCGGCCATGAAGGTCATCGACGAGCTAAAGGCTGAGGGTGCGATCATCACCCGGTTTGCCAGTTATTGCGGAGGCCTGATCGCCCCTGAGAGCGACAACAATCCCTGGAACTACAAAATCACCTGGAACCCGATGAACGTCGTCTTGGCTGGCCAAGGGGGCATCACGAAGTTTCTGGATCAAGGTCAGCTGAAATATGTGCCTTATGCCCAGCTTTTCGGCCAAGCAACCGCAGTATCAGTCAAAGGCATGGGCCTGTTTGATGCTTACCCTAACCGCGATTCGGTCGGTTATGTCAGGACCTATGGCCTTGATGGGATTCAGACCTTTATCCGTGGGACTTTGCGTCGCCAAGGCTATTGCACTGCATGGCAGGCATTGGTCACGCTGGGCTATACGGATAACACCTACACGTGGCCCCTAACTGAGGAAACCACCTGGGCTGAGGTGACGGCCAGCTTTGTACCCAAGGCAGCCATCGGCACTGATTTGCGGCAAGCTACTGCTCAATACTTGGGCCTATCCACTGATGATATCGTACTTGACAAGCTAGAGTGGCTTGGCTTGTTTGAAGACACGCCTGTTCGCCTAATGGCAGACACGCCTGCCAAGTTGCTACTTGCTAGGCTAGAGGCCAAGTGGGTTTTGGCACCAGATGACAAGGACTTGGTCGTGATGCAGCACCAGTTCGACTACACCAAGGCAGACGGCTCCCGGCACACCCGCCTTGCAGACCTCGCCTTTGTAGGCCAAACACAGGAAATGACAGCTATGGCGATGGGCGTCGGCTACCCGATCGGCATAGCCGCCAAACTCATCGGCCTAGGGCTACTCAAACAAACGGGGGTCCAGATACCCCTCACGCCAGATTATTATGAGCCGATCTTGGCCGAACTCATAACCTTGGGCATCAGCTTTGACGAGTATGAAGTTTAGGGGATGATTGTGGCCAACGCAGTTGCCTAAAGTGCTGAGACCACCAGCCCATCCTTAAGCATGATGATCTGATCCGCCTCTTTGGCCAATGCACTGTCATGCGTCACGACGATGATGGTCTGACCTGTAGTACGGACTAGGTCCTTAAAGATGTCAAACACCAAGCGCCCATTGACGCTGTCGAGGTTGCCTGTTGGCTCGTCCCCAAAGATGATCCGAGGCCTGTTGATGAGTGCACGAGCAATGGCCACACGCTGCATCTGGCCACCAGATAGTTGGCTGGCCTTTTTGTAGGCTTGGTCTTTAAGGCCTAGGCGGTCCAGCTCGTCTAGGCTGGCCTGCTCTACCTCGTCAGCAGATAGCCGGCCTAACTTGAGCGCTGGCAAACTAACATTCTCTAGCACCGTAAACTCGGGCAAGAGGTAATGAAACTGAAACACAAAGCCGATTTCACGGTTCCGGAAGTCAGACAGTTGGTTGGCAGATAGGCTCTTGAGGTTGGTGTCATTGATGACGATCGTCCCGTCATAATTGGTATCTAGGGTGCTTAGCACATAAAGTAAGGTGCTTTTGCCACTACCGCTGCTCCCGACGATGGCAATCAGTTGGGCGGGCTCAATGCTTAGGTTGATGCCGCGCAAGACCTGAAAGTCATTGCCATTGCTCCGGAACGTCTTGGTGAGGTTTTCTGTTGTGATGATGGCCATGCGGGGCGCAGCATACCTTGCACATCAGCCGATGGGGGCATACCTGCATGCAAAGGTAGCGCAAACCACATGCTCCTATCTACGCTTATGGGTACAGGTTTAGCAATTGTTCGTGATCATGCATGCCCTGACACCACCTAGGCAACCAAAACCTGCTTCCACCGAAAAAGTAAATCAGGCCACGACAGTAGTTTTTTTGGTTATGAAAACGCAAATTGCTGGCCTTACGGATCTGAGGCACCAATATGCCCCACAGGATCCTGAAGACACGCTTTTCTGGATTGATAGCAAACCGAATTGACCAACCCCTCTCACGAACAACAACCCACCATGAAGGCAGACCAAGACCCAATGGCAGACCAAAAACCAGAACAAATTTTAGGTATCGACATCGGTGGCAACCATGTCAAGATGGGGCTGGTGGATACCGCTGGCCACATCACCGAGTTTCAGAGCTATGCGACGGCCGACTGGCGCGAGACACATGATTTCGTCCGCCGTCTGCGCGAAACGATTGCCTACAAGCTCATTGCCCATAAAGACATCCGGAAAATCGGCATCGGCCTGCCAGGTATGATCTCGAAAGACAGGCGCACCCCGCTAGAGATAACGGCCATCCCCGAGCTTAATGACTATCAGCTGTGGCAGGAGCTGCACGAGGCCTTCCCGACCACCCGAATTGAGCTCGAGAACGATGCCAACGCTGCTGCACTTGGTGAGTTCTACTTCTCGAAAGAGCTGATGCCAACCAATTTCTTGTTCATCACCCTCGGTACTGGCATTGGGTCAGCTGCGGTGATCGAGGGCAAAATCTTCACCGGTGGGGACGGTAATGGACTGGAGCTGGGCCACATCCTGAGCCGCCATGGCCGCAAACTAGAGCAGAACATTGGCAAACAAGGGGTGCTTAACCTCGGTGCTGAGCGTCTGGCCGAATACCGCATGGATACGGTCATCCCTCGGGACGAGCCGATCTCGGCCACACGGATGGTGATCTCTGCCGAACAAGGGGATGATTTCAGCCGCAAGATTTTTGACGAGGTAGGCGAAATCTTGGGCGAGGGTCTGGTGGCTTGCATCCGGATTATGGACATCAAGGCCGTTGTGATTGGAGGTGGGCTTTCTGCCAGTTTTGATTACATCAAGCCGGCAATCCTGCGGGTGCTGGAAAAGGAGTTGACACCATATTACACCTCCAAACTTACGATCTCAAGGGCTACGCTCGGCAACGACGCTGGCTTGCTCGGGGCTGCTAGCCTCTGCATGAGCAGCCTAACCAGCGCCTAGACATAGGGGCGATTACTAGGCAGTTCCCTGCCAGGACTAGCAATCAGTTCATTATCAAGCGCAATACCCCCAAAGGCTCCCACATCTGTTGGTGGCCTTTGGGCATTGTTGGGGGTTGTTGGGGCCAGCGATTGGATGGCCTAGGACGGAACGCTAGTTGGATCTCCTGCCCTCCCGGCCAAATATTGGCGTTGGTAGCTGGTCATGTAAGCAACTGCTAAGCAGCACTAAATCTGGCCCAGCGGCGCTCATAAAACCATAGGAAGCCGCACCAGATGCCACCAATAGGGTTTCTGTCTATATTTGTGCATCAGCTCAGGATCTCCTTGGCTAACAATGGTGCAGTGCTTGTGGTCAGTTTGGTGACAGCAATGCCTCATTTTTTAGACCACTCGCCACCAAGTGGCAACCAACTATGAAGTCAACAATCATTCAGAAGCA
>CANHWS010000101.1 GCA_947464365.1 Cytophagaceae bacterium
ACGTAGTGTTGAGGGCTCCGGTAAAGTAATAGGCTTCGCGGCTACCAGCAATAATTGGTAGGGTCCGGTTGCTCAGTACAGGATAGATCGCTGTCGTGTTAGCCGGTCCGCAAAAGGTAGGAGTTGCGACAACGGTAAAGGGCTGTGGGCTACAAGCCGACTTGGTACCTGCTACGACGCAGATGGTGCCAGTAACAGCACCAGTCGGAACGGTAACTGAGATAGTTGAGTCTGAGGTGACAGTGTAAGATGTTGCGTTGACTGTACCACCGCCAAACTGAACAGCTGTAACACCGATGAAACCTGTGCCGCGCACCAATACGTTGATCCCTACCGGACCTGAAATAGGCGCAATAGAGTTGATGCTAAGACCACCACCAAGGCGATAGCGTAAGTTAGTGGCGAGGGCTAGGCCGGCACAATTTGTTCCGGTTAGCAATAGACTGTAGGTGCCAGATGTTGTAGGTGTAAACTCTAGGCTAGCTGCGTTACCAACGCATACCGGGCCATCGTTGTCATTACTGTCCTTGAGGGCTTTGGTGGCATCATAGATCCTGATCTGGGTGTCGAACACCGAACCGCAGGTGCTAAAGGTGTAGGTGGTGCCTGCTGTTGCAACAAAGTCCCAAAATGGTGACGAACCTTGTGCCCCGCTGACGGTCTGATAGGTGGTGGTTGGGGTGATGGTACCACGATTCAATGGTGTTGCAGAGCAAAAACTAGTACCAGGAGCCGTGACGATAAACTCTTGTGGAAAGGTAGATAGGAAACCTGCATTGTAGTTTAGGCGAATGGTGCCTGTGACGGCGCCAACTGGGACCGTAATCAGGATCAGGTTATTGGTCTGGCTACTGATGGTACAAGCTTGGCCATTGAGCAATACGGCAGTGATCTGGGTAAGGTTGGTACCTACAAGCGAGACTACGGTACCGACAGGGCCTGAAGTTGGGGAAAAATTAGTTAGGCTGGGCGTAGTGGTTACTGCACCAACACGGTGCTGGAACGTAACGGTACTCGTCAGGGCAACGCAAGGGGACTCTGTTACCAACACTCGGTACTGACCAGGTGTTGTTGTTGTGAAGTTGATAGAGGCTGCAGTACCAAGACAGAAAGGACCATTGTCATCATTACTAACGATGAGGGTATTACGCTGATCATAGATTCTGATGACTGTATTGCTCGTGGCACCACAGGTGCTGAAGCTATAGGTACGATTAGTCTGGGCATTGAAGGTAAACGAATGCGCATTTCCTGCTTGCAAGGTGACAGAAGTCCAGGTAGTAACAGGGTTGATATTGTTGTTATTTGGGTTGTTGAAACAAATACCTCCGCCAGTAGTGGTGACCGTGAACGGAAAGTTGGTTGTTGCTGCTCCCAAGGTGGTTACAACGGCAATGTTGCCCGTCGTGGCACCTACTGGTACGTTAACAATAATCTGGGTATTGGTGCTGCTAGTAACAGTAGCCACCGTACCGTTGAACAAGACGGTAGTCAGGCCATTAAAATTGGTACCGGTGATCGTGACTGTGGTCCCAACAGGTCCGTTAAACGGGTTGAAGTTGGTAATCGTTGGCCCTGTTGGGTTGAGGACCTGAAAGGCTTGACGGGTGGTGATATTGCCGCCTGATGTCGTAATCCGAATAAGGCCAGTGGTGGCGGAAGGTGGAACTACAGCTGTAATGCTATCAGGACGATGGACGGTAAAGATCGGGGCATTGACGTTGTTAAAAGTAATCTGGGTGACCCCTACAAAGCTGGTCCCGATGATAGAAACTGTGGTACCTGTAGGCCCACTTGTCGGGCTGAAGCTGGTGATAGCTGGCGGAGCAGCGACCACAGTATAAGGAGAGCTGCTTGTATATCGGGTACCTTGATAAAACAACTCAATAAGGCCAGTGGTGGCACCAACTGGGACAATGCCAACTATGCTAGTCGCATTCAGGAAGTTGTAGGTAGCCTTTGTACCATTAAACCTTAGAGAGTCGATCAGGTTAAGATTCTGCCCGTTGATGGTCACATTGCTTCCAACCGTGCCAGAGACTGGTGTGAAGCTGGTGATGGATGGAAAGGATTGCCCGACATAAAAGGTATCGACACTAGAGACCGTATTCGCTCCAACAGTGACCGAGATTAGGCCGTTGGTGGCCCCCGAAGGCACCTGCGTCAGAATCGTGAAGTCATCCTGGACAAAAAGTGCACCTGCAATACCGTTAAATGCGACAGTGCTCGCCCCAGTGAACCCGCTACCAGTGATGGTAACAGTTGTGCCAGTGGTACCAGAGGTCGGTGTGAAACTAGTAATGGTTTGAGCCTGTGCCTGCCCAGTCGCCCAGAAAAAGGCAAGGCTGAGCATCAAGAAACCAATACGGCCAAATAGGTTAAACTTTGGTTTCAAAAATGGCGTCGATCGTTGCGTGCTTAGGTATGGTGTCATGGCTACAAAGCTAGATAGAATTTCGTCTGCACCCGTTAGACACCTTTCGAGGGCTAATAGTTGGAATAGAGCGGACGAAATTTGAAAAAAAACAATAATCTTAATCAGTATTTAATAACATCAGTCCACTTTATGCGCCCCCCGCACTACTTAACCATCCTCATGATGGCTTAGGTGAGCAGTATCTGCTTCAGGGCCGCATAATCATTACTGATCGGGATGGCCACCTTAGGGCGACCACGCAAAACAGCCAGTCGCTCGGGTACCTCGACAGCCTTGGCCACCTCAGCGGGCATAACATCCGTAAACTTGGCAGGGTGGGCGGTCGCGAGCAACACGCCCGTTGATGGCAAGTTCTGTTTCAAGTAGGTTTTGAGGCCGAGGTAGGCCACTGCGGCATGGGGCTCTAGGATATAGTGCCGTAGGGCAAAGATCTGGGACATCGCCAAGGTCGTAACCTCATCACTGAAGTCAAAACCGGTGATCAGTTTCCGAATCTGGCCGTAGTCGTTCTTGAACAAATGAGCGATGCGTTCCCAGTTACTAGGGCTGCCCACATCCATCGCATTGCTAATAGTCGGGATGGTGGGCTGTGGGTCATAAAGACCAGTACTGAGGTAGCGCGGCACGACGTTGTTGACATTGGTGCTGGCGACAAACTGGGTTATGGGGCAGCCCATGCGCTGGATCAGGAGGCCAGCGCATAGGTTACCGAAATTGCCGCTCGGCACCGATATTGTCAATCGGTCCTGTTTGAGTTTACCTTTCAGCTGGGCATAGGCCCATGCGTAATAGAGGCTTTGCGGGATGAGCCGAAACAGATTGATGGAGTTGGCAGACGTTAGCCACAATTTACCCCGTAAGGTAGAGTCATTAAATGCCTGCTTGACCAAGGCTTGGCAGTCGTCAAAGGTGCCGTCGACCTCGATGGCTCTAACGTTCTGGCCCAAGGTCGTTAGTTGCAACTCTTGCAGATGGCTCACCTTGCCTTTGGGATACAGGATCGTGACCCTAATGCCTGGTGTGCCCAAAAAACCCATTGCGACTGCACCACCAGTGTCACCGCTGGTCGCTACCAAGACATCAACCATTGGTCCTGTTCCAGATTCGGTTTGGTCAACCTTGCCCAAAACCTCGCTCAGGTCGGTGCCCGACTGTAGCAAGTTGCTCATGATCCGGGACATGAACCGTGCGCCAAAATCCTTGAAGGCCAAGGATGGCCCATGGAACAGCTCCAGCACATAGACATCATCCTCTAACCAAGTGACTGGCACCTCAAAGTCGAAGGCCTGATTGCAAATTTTGCGAAGGGCGTCGGATGGCAAAAACTGACCAATCAGTGCATTTGTCAACTCAAATGCAATCTCCTGAAACGAGAGGGCATCAATCTGGTCCCAAAACTGAGTACCCAAATCGGGGATGTTGGCTGGCATATAAAGGCCACCATCTGGAGCTAGACTTCGGAATAGGGCATGTGCGAGGTCTGCTTTTGGCGCTGTGCCTCTGGTGCTATAGAAAAATTGCGTGGTCATTTGTCAATCTTATTGCTCGGTAGTTATAGCTGGCGGTATCCCCACAATACTGAGGCCCTAAGGGACAAAAAACCTAACAATATCCCAATAACGCAATTCTGGGATTAAAAAGCCACCATTTTAGCAAACTAAAGTCCTGATGCCTATGACTAGTCAAAAATCAAGCGTGGTCAAATTAAGATAACCGTGGCGTAACATAGGCCCTAAACTATCAGCCTACCTTTGCCTTCCATCATACCGTATTATTACCTGCATGTTCGGACTCGAAGGCGGATTACTCGTTACCCTACTCCTGAGCATATTTGCAGCTTGCGCTTTTGAGTTCGTCAACGGATTTCATGATACGGCCAATGCTGTCGCCACTGTTATCTATACTAGGTCACTCAAACCTCAGGTAGCCGTCATTTGGTCGGGGTTCTGTAACTTTTGGGGTGTTGTCCTGGGTGGCACGTCTGTCGCAATGGGGATACTGAACCTATTGCCAACTGACCTGCTGGTTGATCATAACATAGGCCATGGCCTAGCGATGATCATGGCCATGTTGCTGAGTGCCATCATCTGGAATTTGGGCACTTGGTGGGTGGGCCTACCTGCATCTAGCTCGCACACACTGATTGGCTCCATCATTGGAGTCGGGATTGGCTATGCGTTTGTCTCTGGCCACTCAATATCTGAGGGGGTCAATTGGTCCAAAGCTGGCGAAATCGGGATGAGCTTGTTGTTATCCCCCTTGTTTGGGTTTGTGGTGGCATCTTCTCTGTTATGGCTGCTGATTTTGGCGCTCAAGAAGTCAAACCCTATCTTGTTTCAGGAGCCACCAAAGGACAAACAACCACCTATCTATATCCGTGGCATATTGCTGATTACATGTTCGTTAGTTAGCTTTTTCCATGGCAGTAACGATGGACAAAAGGGCGTTGGCCTCGTGATGCTGATCCTGATCGTACTGGTCCCTGGTCATTTTGCCCTAGACCGAGATCAAGATCTATCTAAACTTTTCGCCCCTGTCGAAACCGTTGCCCAGATAAGTGGCCGGCATGCACTTGACGGCAAAATCAAGATCGCCAACTTGGCACCTCAAGCACTCAAGGCCGATAGCATCGCTCGTCTACTTGTCAAAACCAACCAAGTTGACGACCAAGCTAAATATAACGTCTTGGCGGCTGAACTGCGTGGCCTCTTGGTGAACATCAACAAAGGGCTCAAGAGTATCATTGCCCAAAATCATATTGCAGCCTCAGAGCTACAGGCCCTCAAAGCTGCGCAAAATCAGATCGTTCCGTTCATCGAGTATGCCCCTAGCTGGGTGATCATCATGATCTCGGTATGCTTAGGCCTAGGCACGATGGTGGGTTGGAAACGGATTGTAATCACGATCGGCGAAAAAATCGGCAAAGAACACCTGACATACGCTCAAGGTGCGGTGGCAGAGCTCATTGCTGCTGGTACAATCGGTCTATCGTCTGGTTTAGGTCTGCCTGTAAGCACAACCCATGTATTATCGTCGGGTATTGCTGGTACCATGGTTGCGACCAACGGCGCCAAAAACCTACAAGCCAAAACGGTGCGCAACATCGCCACTGCTTGGGTCTTGACACTGCCGGTCACCATCACCCTCAGCTGCTTGATCTTTTTGCTTTTCTGGGCGATTATCTAAGCCTGCGGATACCAACTAGCACCTTCAATAAACTAACATTGATATAAACAGAAGGCCTCCCCATTCAAGTAGATTGGGGAGGCCTTCTGTTTTGATGCCTTGTGGCAAAGAAGAACCATCTTAAAATGCTCAGGCACCAAACTGGAGCAAATGGTGGTTGAGGTGTTTATACTGGATCCTGGCCCAATCCGCAGCAGATAATTTACCCCAAAATGAGCTCACCTTGCCCTCGGCACCCGCAGGGCCTCGGTCATGGAACTGTTTGAGGGTGAATAGCAACTTCGCCTTCTGATCCTCGAAATCTGCCTCCTCACTGATCTTTAAACTGGGATCGGTTGGGCTGTTGTGTGGTAGTGGTTTTTCGTTCATGTAGCCTGGTTTCAGGAACCTTGCCAGGAGGAAACCAACTATGGTTTGCTTGCGTTGCTCGTTATAGACAGCTGGCAACAAAGCCAAACGGCAATGCATAAACATCTGTGATACGCTCATTTTGCCCCATTGGCCTGTACTGTCTGGCCTAAGCGTCATGATGCGAGCCACGATTTGATCATAGGTCTGGTGGTCGTGTAGGTTTGGTAACATAGGGAGCTAAAATAGTATTAGATAGGGCAATGCTGTGGGCCCACATCATGAAAACGCAACAACGCCCAAAATTGACATTGCCCAAAGCACTAAAAACAATAAATGCCCAACAGATCCGGATCTGTTGAGCATTTGACCAATGGTGTTATATACTGACATGGCTAAAAGCAAATAACTGGTCTGCTTAGTGGCCTAATCTTATTTTAATGATTACTTAGCTGCGTCAGGGGCGGTAGCTGGAGCAGCTTCTTGTACAGAGTCTGTACTAGCAGGTGCGGCTTGCTGTGGCTGTGGAGCAGACGGCGCTGGAGCAGCACTACGAGTTGAGGCAGCCTTTTCGATGTTAACGCTAGCAGGTGCCTCGCCATCATCGCTTTTGATTGCGAAACTAGACGAAATACACAGAACCATGATGCCGACTGCGAAGCCCCAGGTGAGGCGTTCCATGAGGTCACCAGTGCGTTTCACGCCCATCAGCTGGGTGGCCGAAGACTGAGCGGTGAGGCCTCCTTTAGAGTCCTGAACCAAAACGATGATCACCAGCAAAACGGAGATGATGATGAGCAATACAATAATGAGAGTAAGCATGCTGCTTAGGATAAGGGCGGGTTAACGACTAATCAAGCCGGGGTAGGCACTGGTCCGGTTCGGATACTGGGTAAAAGTGTCCTACGACTACTTTTCTCCCATGGCACCAGCCAAGGCATTGATTCGGCTTGCGAAGTACGGGGTTTTTTCTGGATTTTTCAAAATGAGCTTGCAGTATATCTCGATTGCCTTGTCCATTTTGCCTTGTTTGATCATGATTTGTGCCAGATTTTCGGTCAGATCGTCATCCGAAAGGGTCGAAGCCTGGGCAGACAGGTCATAGACTGTTTGGTCAGTAGAGGAGGACGGAATCGGGCTAATCTTTGGGTTAGCCTCCAGAAACTGGTTGATAATCTCGTCCGCACTAAGCTCTTCGGATGTGGACGCTAGGTCTACAGATGCAGTGACTAGGCCCGACGGTGGCGCAGCGGCTTCCGTTTCTGTTGGGCTTTCGGCCTTGCTGACCGTATCATTTGTAGCCGCCTCTTCATCTGACAATAGGGCACCTTCGAGGTCGTCATTGATGATGTTTTGCAACATCTCCTCGATGGCTTGGTCTTCGGCTTGGGCTTCGGCCATTAGCTGCTCGTAGAGGGACAAGGACTGCTGCTCTGGCCCTGATGCATTGACCAAATAATCAGGCTCAAACTCATGCGCCACTTGTTCGGTATCAGTATCAGAGGCCATGCTCGGACCCTGATTGTCAAATTGTTGCTCAGGCTCTAGCTCGTCCGCATAGTCCACCTCATCAGGGTTTGATGATAGGTCAGTGGCATTTTCTACCTCTGGGGCGTTCCGCCATCCTGATGTAGGTACTTCCTGTACAAGGTCGATCAGTTCCTCCTGGTCAGGCTGTGCAGCCATGATAAAGTTGTAAGCGTTCTCCTCGTCATTTGAGGCGAAGAGGGCTACCACCTCCGGCATTTCAGTGATGGCGTTATGGTGGAGGTTCGCCAGCTCTTGCGCAAATTGATCCTGCGCACTTAGTGGCGATAGTTGCTCAGGACCAAAGTCAAACTTACTATCATGCTTTAGCTGCCTATACTTATCGAGTTCGCCTAATATTTCGTTAATCAAGGCATCGGTATTGCCTTGGGCCGGCATTTCGGCCTGATCTAAATCATCGAAAAAGGAGTCTGTCGATGCTTGGGTGGCCTCGGTGGTTTCGTATTCCCATTTCTGGGTTTCGGTCGGGACTTGCCCTGCCAGGATATCCTCTTCGGTTAGGGTTGGTAAGTCGGCTCGCTCTAGATCTAAATCTGGGTTGGAATCTGGGTCCAGCTCAGTTTGTATCTCCTCGGCTAGGAGCTGGTCTTGGTTAAGGCCTAGTTCGGTTGCCAAAGCAGCTTGGCCATGATCAACATGCTGTTGGTGGCCCAATTCGGTTGGGCTATCCTCGTCCTGCGTCAAGATGAGCTCATCATCAAGGTCTGGTAGGGTAAGGCTATTGGCCTCGACCATAAAAGCCCCGCCCTTCTCGGCTAGTTGCTCCTCCGTGACTAATAGTTCTGGGTCGATCTCAGGATAAGCATGTCCAAGGAAAGGTGCAGGTTCGTTTTCACCCGCAGTTGGGTGATCCAGATGTTGCTGGGTGTCAAGCCCTGGCCAAGCACCGATGTTAGCATCTTGGTGCGAAAAGTCAGCCTCGTCATCAGGTAGCCAAATTGGTTTTTCGTCTGGCTCAATCATCCAACTTGGTTTGCTCGGCTCAGCAGTTTCGGGTTGAGCCGCTGCTGGTGAGATACCATTGCGTTTGTCAGGCTCCACGACCCAGACCTCGGGCGCATCTGGTGCTGCAGCAGCATCAGTCACGATCGTGATTGGTTGCGGAGGCTTGGCGTATGACTGAGTGGATTTGGTACCAGGGGCCTTACTCTCGATTATCTGGCGTAGGATTAGGCGGTCTGGCGCATAAGCAGCTGCCTTGACCAGCAATGGTTTGGCTTCTTGGTCCAGCCCACGGACTGCAGCCTGTTTGGCCAAGATGGCATGCAAGGTGGCAAAATAAGGGTACTTGGCAGCTAATAGTCGTAGCACCGAAAACTCCTTTTGCGTCAAGCCCATGTAGGGCTGGGCAAGCAACGCTCTAATTAAAGCCTCTTCCATCTTGCAGATTCGTCGTTTACACCTGTTACTATATACTCACTGGTTACTGGCATTAGGGCACTTGACAAGGGAAATACAAATGATGTCCCTTAAGGAAGCGCTACACACATTAAATACCGCTATATCCTTCAACCAGCCTAATACAATAGTAGGAAGGCGCTCCAGATACTGTGGCAATATAAGGCAGGCATGGGCAAACTACCAATCAGCTTATGCTGGTCAGTTCGGATGGCCAATATCCAGACTACACCCTAAAACTACCAATAAGTTTCAACAAAACAACACTACCAATTGGCAACGGTTTTGTTGAAAATATCTAGCATGATCTGATCGGAGATGGTCTCGATCAGCTGATTCTGGATCGAGGCCAATGGGGTTGCCTGCGGAAAGTCGGCATAGAAGGAAAAAGGCTGTTCGAAATTGGCCTCAGTGTCCTTGGTGTTGGCATACTTAACCATTACCGTGATCGTGAGCCGGGTCTGGGCTGCTACGTCGGGCTGGTTGGGATTTGATGCTTGGGCGGCAATAGGTGTCAGGGAATAGCCAGTGATGCTGCCCTCAATCTGCAAGTCGCCATTGCTGGAAACGCCCGATAGGCTGGTGTTCCGCTGGAAATAATCGCGGGCCTTTTCGGTAAATAACTGCGACAATGTTGGCGGGCCACCACCACTACGGTCCACAAAGTTGCCGATCGAGATGGTTTTGATATCTGGCGAAATGTTGGCCCCGGTGAACGAATAGTATTTGCAACCCCCAAGGCTCAGGAGTAGCAGGGCCCAGACATACAAGCCAAGGGTCGTCAGGCGAAGGGCGGGCGAGCCTAGGGTTGGATTAGTTGTCAAGGTTGTATTCTTTGATTTTGCGGTAGAGTGTGCGCTCGCTGATGCCGAGGTCTTGGGCGGCATAGCGTCGTTTGTTGTTGTTTTTGCGCAAGGCCTTCAGGATCATCTCCTTCTCTTTCTGATCTAAAGAAAGTGATTCCTCAGCGGTTTCCTCATGGATGATGTCCTCTATCGGATGGTGGTGGTAGGTTTCGGAAGCCGTATGATGGGTATGGATTGGCGCGCCATGCTCGTCAATGACGATGGGGCTGCTTTTAGTGCCGGCATCATGGCCACTAAACTCTGTTTTGGGGTACATATTGCCCCCATAGGCAGGTGGGCTATATTGAGAAGCGGTATAGGTATGGTCAGTCTCAGGTTTGGTTGCGAAGACTTCTTTATTGGCCCTGTAAAGGTCTAGGTTGGTGGCCTCGCCATTGCTGAGGAGCTGAGCCACCAGGCGCTTGAGGTCATCCATGTCGCGCCGCATATCGAACAGGATCTTGTACATCAGCTCCCGCTCGGTGAAGTTGTTTTCTTCTTGGCGTAGGTCCGCCAAGCGCAAGAGGTTGGTGGATGGTTTGCGGTTGTTCTTCGGGAGGTATTTTAGCAGGATATCAGCTGTGATCTCACGCTCCATCTCCAAGACCGAAATCTGCTGGGCCAAGTTCTTGAGCTCACGGATGTTGCCGGGGAAGGCATAGGTCGTGATCAGTTTGCGGGCATCGTCCAGCAACTTGATGGGTTTGGCACGGTACTTTTCGCCAAAGTCCCCTGCAAACTTCCGGAACAGTAGGTCAATGTCGTCGCCACGCTCACGCAAAGGAGGCACAGAGATCGGCACTGTATTGAGTCGATAATAAAGATCTTGGCGGAAGGTGCCTTTTTCGACGGCATCTAGCAGGTTGACGTTGGTGGCGGCAATAACCCTGACGTCCGTCTTCTGGACCTTGCTGCTACCGACCTTGATGAACTCACCATTCTCGAGAACACGTAAAAGTCTAGCCTGGGTTCCCAGGGGCATTTCGCCAATTTCGTCTAGGAAAATCGACCCACCGTTGGTGACCTCAAAGTAGCCTTTGCGGGTATCCACAGCACTGGTAAATGACCCTTTTTCATGTCCAAAGAGCTCACTATCGATCGTGCCGTCCGGGATGGCGCCGCAGTTGATCGCAATAAACTGCCCATGCCG
>CANHWS010000102.1 GCA_947464365.1 Cytophagaceae bacterium
ATCGGCGTTGAGGATGCTACCGTTCTACACCCGCGGCTGACGTTCCTGAATAGTTTGTCTACCGACCAGCTCCACGAAGAGTACTTAACAGTACTCAATAGGGGGGTCCTTAGCCCCAAAGGTGGAGGCGGATTAGGTCTGATCCGGATTTTGCGCGAGGCAGGACAGCCAATTTTGTTTGAGATCACACCCACATCTGTCCCAGAGGTCTTAGATTTGAGCCTCAAGATTGCCATACCAGTCATGAGCCCAGCCCTGATTGTCGCTTAGGTAGCAAGGTTTGTGTTTTCTTGTTGTTATTGTCCGTAACATTCCCCATCTATTTATGAATAAGCTAGAGCTTTTGCCAACGGCTACTACACCTGGTGTCACACTGGATCCCGTTTCAGGTCAGTTTAGTTTCTGGGGACGGTCCTTGCCAGACAACTCGCATGAGTTTTTCAAGCAGATACATGACTGGCTAGTAGAGTATGTAAGCAAACCTGCAGAAGGCACCGAGTTGGCTTTTCGGCTTGAATATTTCAACACCAGCAGCACTGCTCACTTCCTCAAAGTCTTCAAAAAGCTAGAGACTGCAGCCCAAAATGGTAGCCAAGTTCAGGTTCGCTGGATCTATGACCCAGAGGATGAAGATATGCGTGAGGCTGGCGAAGACTTCCAGACACTTACCACCATCCGGATCGTCCTGGATGCAGAAGGAAATTGATTGATTGGTTTTTGATACCAGTCTGTCATTTTGGCTTATTTTGACTGGTTTTTGTAGGTGCCCTGGTGTCAAATTGACTTACAGGGCATTTGCTTTTTTAAGCCGTTGGTTGTCCCTCAGGTTGGTTGTTTGCTCTAGGACAGCCCATTCGGATCAATTGTAAACTGATGTTAATCTAGATTGTTCGGGTTTTGTATCTGTGTGGCTTGTCGTTTGCTATGAGGGGTTAACGGCATTGTCGCTGGCTAGCCTTTAGCTATCTGTAAGTGGTCCAATGCCATCAAATTCTATATCATCACCGATCTCCACTAGTAGCATAAGCCCGATTGCGCTGTTAGCTAATCTACCGAACAGCAAACCACCAAGTATGGCTAAGCACCAAAGACAATCCAACGACTATGAACATCAATAAGCTCACCGTCAAGAGCCAAGAGCTTCTCCAGCTAGCAGCTCTCAAAGCACAAGGTAATGGTCAGCAGGCCATCGAACCTGGGCACCTGCTGGAGGCTATTATCCAGAACGAAACGAGTCTTTACCAGTTTTTGGCCAATAAGCTTGACCTCAACACTGCGCTGATCCAGAGCCGATTGCAGGACATTATTGCGGGATATCCGAAGCAAACAGTGACCAAGGATCCATACCTAGGCAATGACACAGCCATGGTCCTGACCAATGCCGAAAAAAGTCTCAAACAATTTCAGGATGAGTTTGTCGCTGTCGAGCATCTCATGATTGGCCTGTTGGCCGGCAAGGACAAAGTGGCCCAGCTGCTGAAGGATGCTGGCATGGCCGAAAAACAATTGCTTGCTGCCATCACAGAGCTGAGAGGAAATCGTAAAGTGACCGATGCCAATGGCGAGGCACGTTACCGATCGCTCGAGAAGTTTGCAGTAAACCTAAATGACAGGGCAAAAGCAGGTAAAATAGACCCTGTCATTGGGCGGGATGACGAAATTAGGCGTGTCCTCCAGATCTTGAGCAGGCGGACAAAAAATAACCCTATGTTGCTCGGCGAGCCTGGCGTTGGCAAAACGGCTATTGTGGAAGGCCTCGCCATTCGGATAGTGAACGGGGATGTGCCCGAAAACCTCAAATCCAAACAAATCGTCGCACTTGACATGGGCCTCCTGATAGCAGGTGCCAAGTATAAAGGTGAGTTTGAGGAGAGGCTCAAAGGGGTTATTCAAGAAGTAACAGACTCGGATGGGGAGATTATTCTCTTCATTGACGAGATCCATACCCTAGTTGGTGCAGGAGGCGGTGGTGACAGCGCAATGGATGCTGCCAACTTGCTCAAACCTGCTTTGGCGCGAGGTGACTTGCATGCTGTTGGTGCCACGACCCTCAAGGAGTACCAGAAATACATCGAGAAGGACAAGGCCCTTGAACGTCGATTTCAGGCTGTGATCGTCGATGAGCCTAGTGTGCCAGATGCCATCAGTATTCTGCGCGGCATCAAAGACAAGTATGAGCTCCACCACGGTGTCCGGATCAAGGACGATGCAATCATTGCTGCAGTTGAGCTAAGCCACAGGTACATTACCGACCGTTTTTTGCCAGACAAAGCCATCGACCTGATTGACGAGGCTGCCAGCAAGTTGCGGTTAGAGCTGGACTCGGTACCCGAGGAGCTGGACGAAGTGCAACGCAAGATCATGCAGTTGGAAATCGAGCGAGAAGCCATCCGTCGCGAAAATGACCACGAAAAGGAAAGCCGTCTGAATAAGGAGATCAGCGATATTTCCGAAACACGCAATGAGCTCAAGGCACGCTGGGAGAATGAAAAAGGTATCCTAACCTCTGTGAGGCAAGAGCGTGAAAACATCGAGGCCCTCAAGTTGGAAGCCGAACAGGCCGAAAGACAAGGGGATTATGGCAAAGTGGCCGAGATAAGGTATGGTCGTATCCGTGAGGCCCAAGAAAACCTAGACTTGCTTTCAGTTAAGCTTCGGGAGCTAGAGAGTGGCGCTGCCATGCTCCGCGAGGAGGTCACGAGCGAAGGTATAGCCGAGGTTGTCGCCCGCTGGACAGGCATCCCGGTAACAAGAATGCTGTTATCTGAAAGGCAAAAACTGCTAAATCTGGAAGAAGAGCTAGGTAAACGGGTTGCTGGCCAGCATGAGGCCATAGCCGCCATCGCCGATGCAGTTCGCCGGTCTAGGGCAGGGTTGCAAGACCCACGTCGTCCCATCGGTTCGTTTATCTTTATGGGTACAACTGGCGTCGGAAAAACAGAACTAGCCAAGGCCCTTGCAGACTACCTCTTTGATGACGAAAATGCGCTGATCCGCCTCGATATGAGTGAGTATCAAGAGGGCCATGCCGTCAGCCGCTTAGTTGGTGCCCCTCCTGGCTATGTCGGATATGACGAAGGTGGTCAGCTGACAGAAGCAGTACGGCGCAAGCCTTATTCAGTCATCCTGCTGGACGAAATGGAAAAAGCCCACCCTGATGTTTATAACATCCTGCTCCAGGTCCTTGACGATGGTCGCCTTACTGATAACAAAGGTCGGGTAGCGAGTTTCAAAAACACGATCATCATCATGACTAGCAATATCGGGGCTCAGCTGATCCAAGAGAATTTTGCGAAGATGACCGATCAAAACGCCTTTGATATCTACGAGGATACCAAAGAAGAAGTGTTGGCCTTGCTCAAAACCAAAATGCGACCTGAGTTCCTCAATCGCCTAGATGAGATCATCATGTTCCGCCCACTTAGCCGTACAGAAATGCTGCAAGTGGTCCGGATCCAGTTTAAGGATGTGCAGCACAGGCTTTTGCAAAATGGCATTCGCCTTGAAGCCGATGACAAAGTCTTGGCCCATCTGGCCGACTTAGGATACGACCCTAACTATGGCGCACGCCCGCTCAAACGCGTCATGCAACGGCAGTTGCTTAACGTACTGAGCAAGGACATTTTGGCTGGCAAAGTGAATAAAGATGACGTTGTGGCCATTGTGCTTGACAAGGACCGCCAACTGCAGTTTGTCAACTTAGCAGCCACGGCCCCTATCGAGATCTAATCATATCAGTATCTGACTGCTGAACAAAACACCACTTCTGAATGTACCGGAGGTGGTGTTTTAATGTTGGGCCTTAGGCTATGATGATGCCGCTAGGTTCTGAAGGCATAAATCAAGCCAGGGGATTTTGGCTCTGCAAATCTTCACCACGAACTTACTTTGAGGGATCTACTGAAAACAAATATCCATGTTGTCGTTGATGATACACTGATCTTTTTGGATGCTGATTGCTTAACGATTGATATAAACAGCTAACCAGCTGAAGGAAGTAGCGTTGGCCAAAGTTCCAGTAGAAAGCTATGAGTTCCTGTTCCGCCAAGGCTTAATGAGTTATTGATAGGTGCTTGAGACAACTAGTGTAGGACTATTTTTGCCGTAAGACTTGCTATTGGCCTGACTGATTGACCATATTGCCCTAGTTCTGGATCCAGAATGTTTAGCGATGCTATGCCCAAACGTATTTTGGTCCGCAGCCAGCATTGTCAATTTAGCATTACCTGACCGTCAACCAGCCCTACAACTCGATGAATATCATTGCCAAATCCTCAGCCTTTGCCCCTGCCACCGTTGCCAATATTGCTTGTGGTTTTGATGTATTGGGGCTTGCGGTCAACACCCCGGGCGATGTGGTCGAGGCTACGCTCTATGATGAAATCGGCCCAGTCACCATCTCTGACATCACGGGCGATGGTGGTGTCTTGCCACGTGAGGCTCACCTAAATACCGCCTCTGTCGCTGTGATGGCCTTGTGCAAATCTGTGGACTTTCGGCAGGCTATCAGCTTATTGATCCATAAACAAATGCCCCTTGGTAGCGGCATGGGCAGTAGTGCCGCTAGTGCAGTGGCTGCAATTGCGGCGGTCAATGCCTTGTTGCCCGTGCCACTGCCAAAGGGATCCTTGGTGACTTTCGTTATGGAGGCAGAGCGGATCGCGTGTGGGAGTGCCCATGCAGATAATGTAGCCCCTTCGCTATTGGGCGGCATTGTCCTGATCAGGAGTTATCACCCTTTAGATGTTATCAAGTTACCCGTTCCGTCAGAGTTAGCTGTATGTATCGTCCATCCTGAGCTAGAAGTACGTACAGAAACCTCAAGGGCCATCCTGCGCAAACAGATCGCCCTTGGTACAGCCATCGAGCAATGGGGTAATCTGGCAGGCTTTGTATCAGGGCTCTACACCAATGACTATGATCTTGTCAGTCGCAGTTTGGTGGATGTCGTGGCTGAGCCTGTTCGCTCGCCTCTGATTCCCAACTTTATGGGCATCAAACAGGCTGCCATGCGTGCTGGTGCCCTGGGGTGCAGCATTTCGGGTTCGGGTCCTGCGGTTTTTGCGCTTGCTCAGGGACTAGAGAGCGCACATCGTGCCGCAGCAGCAATGGTCCAGGCCTTTGCTGACATCAACGTGGTGGCGCAGTCCTTTGTGGGGCTTGTGAATGATGAGGGTGCCAATGTGCTAAGTGTCGAAAGGTTTTAGGCCACCTAAATAGAGCCTCTTCTATGTTTTTTATACCCTTATGTTCTCATTTCAACCACTAATGAAATCTATCGTGCGTACAAGTGTTATTGCTGGCCTTGCCTTCCTGAGCCACCTATTAGTACTTCAGGCCAACGCCCAGTCAGCCACAATTATCCCTCCAGCTAAGGATAAGGCCGCTAAAGAGGTTGCCAAATTGCTTGCTGGCTCTTACCACAACCAAGCACAAGCCAAGGCAGATTCCTCATTTTTTGAGATCCATCTCCAGATGAAGCCAATCTGGAAAAAGAAGAACATTGGCTACTGGCTTTATGTGGAGCAAGCCATGTCAACTGCCCTTGACAAACCCTATCGTCAGCGTGTTTACCACGTTTTCAGCCGAGCTAATGGAGAGGTGGTCAGCGAGGTTTATGGCCTGAACAATCCACTGAGGTTCGCTGGTGCCTATACGCAAGAAGATCCTCTAGCTGGGCTTACTCCTGATAGCCTGCTACCCCGTACTGGTTGCGAGGTCATCCTCACCAAAACTAAAACTGGTTATGCTGGGGCCACTGGTGCGCAATCTTGCCCTAGCGATCTCCGAGGTGCCAAATATGCATCTAGTGAGGTAACCTTGGAGCCTAAACAACTTCGTAGCTGGGACCGTGGATATGATGCCAGCGGCAAACAGGTCTGGGGCGCTGTCAAGGGCGGATATGTTTTTGACAAGGTCAGACAAGTTGATTAAGCGCAAAGTGTTTGTCTAATCTCTAATTACGCTCTAATTGCCTCAGCCTCCGTAAAATGATCCAGACTAAGTACGACTCACAATTAAAAGGGAAGCAACCCAGCAGACTGGTGTTGTTGGTTTTTCTATACTTGGTTTGGGGATGGCAAACATCCAAAGCACAGATTACAAACCCAGCCGTGATGGATACAGTAGATGTAGTTCTGCCCGGCAAGCTGATCATCGGGGCTTATGTTGATGCCTATTTTGGCTATAACGAAAGGGCGCAATCAGGTAGCGATCAGGCTTATGGGGTCTCATTTGAGCGTAACAATGAGTTTGCGATCAACATGGCCTATCTGGATGTCAAATATGTAGCCCAAGATATTCGGGCTCGGCTGGTACCAGGCTTCGGAACCTATATGGCGGCCAACTACAACCTTGAGCCAATTCAGCTCAGGAACTTTGTAGAGGCCAGTGTCGGATTCCGTGTTTGGCGGGGCCGCAATGTTTGGCTAGATGCAGGCGTGATCGGGTCCCCCTATACCAATGAGTCTGCCATTAGTAGAGACCACTTGATGTTGACCAGGTCCCTTGCTGCTGAGTATGCACCATATTACTTAACTGGTGTTAAGTTCTCAGCATCACTATCCACGAAGTTTAACTTAGCGCTTTATGTACTCAACGGCTGGCAAAACATCCAGGAAACCAACAAACAAAAGTCGGTCGGCTCACAGCTGGAATACCGACCTACTGACAAACTATTGCTGAACTGGAATACCTACATAGGTTACGAGGAATCCATCTTGACACCGCAACAACGTGGTCGTTACTTTTCGGATATCTACCTTGTGTATAATCCGCAAGGCAAGTTTTCGGCCACTGCCTGCCTATATGGGGGGCTGCAACAAGTGCAAGACACAGTGGGTGACCAAGCCATAAAGGTCAATCGTTGGGCATGCGCAAATGCTATTGGCCGATACCGACTAAACCCCAAAACTAGCATCTCAGGCCGGATTGAGTGGTTTTCGGACCCTGGTGCCTCGGTGTCTAGCAACATCAATTTGCCATTAGGACGTGGCCTTCAGACGTGGTCAGGTAGTCTTTGCCTTAACTATCGCTATAACGACCTGTTGCTTTTGCGGCTAGAAGGCAAACGTTTTTGGGGTGGTAATGATCCCTTTCATGATCAGGAGGGCAACGCTGTTGCAACCAATACTTATCTAGTCGGAGGGATTAACATCATCTACTAATATGATAAATGGGCCTATGATTATGGCCCAAAATAGGGTAGGAAACAAGCCTTTAAGTTCTCGGGCATTAGGCAGGGTTTGTTTTTGGCCATATCGACAAAGACCAAGGTAGTCTCTGCCGTGTTGAGCAACTGTCCATCAGCATTGCGCACTT
Source organism: Cytophagaceae bacterium (assembly GCA_947464365.1). GTDB lineage: Bacteria > Bacteroidota > Bacteroidia > Cytophagales > Flexibacteraceae > CANHWS01. Next base: position 7,321 of record CANHWS010000102.1, read on the forward strand.
CGTACTCAAACCTGATGCGGGTGGCAGGCATTTCTGGAATTCGGCAGGTGATGAAGAGCTCATCATCATAACGAGCTGGCCTGATGTACTTGGTCTTGAGCTCCAGCACCGGCAACATCACACCATCTTCCTCCATCTGCCGATAGCTGAAGCCTAGGGCACGCATGGTCTCCACCCGGGCGACCTCGAAGTAAGTAGCGTAGTTGCCATAATAGACAACCCCCATTTGGTCGGTTTCGGCATAGCGGACTCTAAGGCTGCAAACGTGGCTGAACATGGGCGGGAGATTGAAAATTGGATGGATTAGATGTTGCTTTCAGGTGCAATTTAGGTCTTGCAAGCGTACAACAGCATACAGAGCCACAAAACCAACATCGGCCCATAGACTAAGCCTTTGCAAGCAATCCAATTCAATTTGCCGTACCTTTGCAACCCGTTATGGTAGCCCTTGTGTTGCTATCGTGCTAGCTGACCTCTATGAAGACCAAAACCTTACGCCGCAACAAAGTCAATATCGTCACCCTTGGTTGCTCTAAAAACCTTGTGGATAGTGAGCAGATATACACCCAGCTTGTGGCCAATAAGTTTGATGTGACGCACGAGGCCCAGCAAGATGATGCTCAGGTTGTGATTGTCAATACCTGTGGCTTCATTGACAACGCTAAGCAAGAAAGTATCGATACCATCCTGCGCTATGCAGATGCCAAGGACCAAGGCCTAATCGAAAAACTCTACGTAACGGGTTGTCTATCAGCTCGGTATAAAGACGAACTAGCAGCCGAGATCGGCAATGTAGATGCTTGGTTTGGCACGTCAGAGCTGCCTCGTCTGCTTAAGACCCTCAAGGCAGACTACAAACATGAATTGCTAGGCGAGCGTTTGATAACAACACCTAGTCACTTTGCTTACCTCAAGATTGCCGAAGGTTGTGACCGTCCTTGTTCGTTCTGTGCCATCCCTATCATGCGGGGAAAACATGTGTCTGTCCCGGCTGATGACCTTGTCAAGGCTGCCAAAAACCTAGCAGCCAAAGGCACCAAGGAGTTGATCTTAATCGCTCAAGATCTGACCTATTATGGCCTAGACCTCTATAAAACACGGGCCCTCGGAGACCTACTCAATCGTCTAGCAGATGTCGAAGGGATTGATTGGATTAGATTACAATATGCCTACCCATCTGGTTTCCCGCTTGATGCCCTTGATGTGATGGCTGCCCGACCGAACATCTGCAAATACCTCGACATGCCACTTCAGCATGGCAGTACCGAGATGTTGAAGCTTATGCGTCGTGGGATCACAAGACCGAAGACGGAAGAGCTTATCCAGACCATTAGGGAGAAAGTGCCTGGCATTGCGCTTCGTACCACCCTTATCACCGGGCACCCTGGCGAGACCGATGCTGAGTTTGAGCAGATGTACCAGTTTGTTGAGCAAATGCGTTTTGATCGCCTTGGTTGCTTTACCTATAGCCATGAGGATCAAACCCATAGCTACTCGATGGAGGATAGCATCCCTGCTGAGATCAAACAGGAGCGTGCAGATGCCATCATGGAGCTGCAACAGGGTATTAGCTATGAGCTAAACCAAGCAAGGATTGGGGATACCTACAAAGTCCTGTTTGATCGCACCGAAGGCGGCTATTTCATCGGTCGTACCGAGTTTGACTCACCTGAAGTGGACAACGAGGTGCTGGTACCGGTCACAGAGGAAACTTACGTCCGCCTAGGTGACTTCGCTGATGTCAAGATCAACGAGGCTGAGGAGTTTGATTTGTATGGGGATGTGGTGTAGGTAGGTCAACTGAATAGTTAAGGCTCTATTGTTGCCTAAACCCCATCATTAACCCCCAAAACTGACCTCAATGTCGGTTATAGGCAACATTAGCTCTAGTGTTTAGCCTGCCGGCGCCTTCTGAGCTCGGTGACGATGAGACCAAACTCACGGCTGGTCTGCCCAGCGATGGCGGTGTTTTCTTTCGCACGGCGGCTGAGGTAAGGCACTACCGATCTGACAGGGCCGTATGGCACGTATTTGACAACGTTGTAGCCTGCTTTGGCAAGGGAGTGGCTGATGTTATCGCTCATGCCGAGCAGCTGGCTGAACCATACCCGTCCATCTGAGTAGTTGAGGCCACGGTTGTCAAGCTCGAGGGCCAAAAGTTTAGTGCTAGCCTCGTTATGGGTGCCTGCGCAGAACGAAACCAAATGGATGTTATCCAGGCAGAGCATGAGTGCTTTGTCATAGTCGCGGTCAGTAGCTTCCTTGTTGGGCTGTATAGGGTCTGGGTAGCCACCTTCGGATGCTTTACGACGTTCGGTTTCCATGTAGGCCCCACGTACGATTTTGGCCCCAAAGTAATAACCTTGTTGCTTTGCCTGACTGATGTGTTGCTTCAGGTTCAAGATAGAAGCATGCCGATACATCTGGTAGGTGTTGTAGACGATGGCAAAATCTTGGTTGTATAGCTGCATCATCTGCAGGGCCCAGCTGTCTATCTGATCCTGTATCCAGCTCTCTTCGGCATCGATAAAGATCCTGACTTTGTTGTCATGAGCAAGTTTGCATAGCTCGTTGGTGCGACCCAAGCCCCTCTCAAGCAAGGTTTGCTCTGAGACGGTTAGTGGTTGGCCAGCTTGCGCCTTTGTGAGTAGGCTGCTGTCAACCAAACCGGTGACTTTGAAGACTGCAAACGGAATGTCTTTGTTCCCAGCGGCCTTTAACACTACTCGTTTGAGCTCAGCAAGGCAGGCATCGAAGGCCTCCTCAGTATCCTCTCCCTCAACTGAATAGTCTAGGATTGAGCCAATATGGTATTGTCCTAGTTTCTGGACTACTTTTTCGCACTCATTGATATCCTCCCCACCACAAAACTGCGCAAAGATGGTCGCCTTAACGGTCCAGTCTAGCGGCAGGCCCCAGTTCAGCATTCGCGATAGCCATGTAGTGCCGATGTTCACCAGCCATGGTTTGTTCATCATGCCGAACAACCAATAGGCTTTTTGCAGCTCTGCATCACTGAGCCCTTCGAAGGCAGTGGCGGTGTCTGCAAAATCAAACTTTGTCGGCATCGGGGATGATGGTGTAAGCATACAAGGACTTGGGCTAGGCAGAATGGGCTATGGACTCGGGGGCAGCTTGGCTGACCAAAAAATGGGCAGTTGGGGGACCTAAAGCGCTTGAGTCTGCAAAAGTCAGGCTAAAAACCCAAATCCCATCATCCATGCTCTATATATTATTCTAGAACACTTGATACAAGTTGCTGTAGTTGGGTAAGCCAAAATAGCCGTCCTTCGGGTCTTGAGATTATCTTTGCGCTCTTTCAGGAAAGATTGAAGGCGGATCAGCAAGGATCAGCGGTCTGTCCGACTGCAGCAACCAACAAACATACAAGCCCCAATATGGCCCTCAGCGAGCAGGAAATTAGGCGTAGAGAAGAACGTGCAGCATTGATCGA
>CANHWS010000103.1 GCA_947464365.1 Cytophagaceae bacterium
GCCATGGCTTTGCTAGAGTCGCTCCCAGCCGAGAGTAACGCCATCACCCGATTTTGGGCGGCTCACCAGCTACCGCTACACACTGCCTTTGACACCCAAGCTGCCATCGAGCTCAAAACCCAATTTTGCGACCAAAAACGCTGTCTTAGCTGCCGCATCGGCCAGCGCATCGTTGGGCGTGACAAGGTCGATTGATCCATTGAATGGGGAAACTCTCATGGTTCCGATATGTTAAACTAACATTATTGATCTTGATTAATCCCAAGTACTCTTAACGCAAAAATCCCCAGCCGAGGCCAGGGACTTTGTTATAGATCAATCAAAAGCGGAGAACAACTAGGCGACAGTGTCGGTAGGTGTAGTTTTTGATTTTTTCATTTTGCGGGCTGCAAAGGCAACACCAGCAGCAACTAGCAGGCTAGCACCACCGTCCACAGGGACAGCAGCAGATCCGCCAGCACCACCTGGGGCACCGCTACCACTACCACCAGCAGCACAAAGTACTGGATCAAAATCAGGATCAGAAGCGACGCAAACGTCGGCGTAAGAAGCACTTGGTAACCAAAGGGCCACGACCATAGTAAGGGTAGCCTTTGCGATGGTTGAAATTTTCATCGTTTTTTTTTGAGTTAAGGGAAGGTTGAAGGACAACGAACCTAGGTCAGCCATGGTTGGTGCTGCGTTTAGGCCACAACACCAACCAGTCTGACACTGATTCAATTAAATTATTGAGCGATGTGAACACGTTTGGTCATGTCGCCAGTGGCACCAGATACTTTGACGAAGTAGATACCAGTGTTGGCATTGACTACGAAGTTCAGGTTCTGGGATGCAGCGCTGTTGTCAACAGTTTTGACAACACGGCCAAGGGCGTCAACAATCACAACTTGGTTAGCAACGCTTTCCTTGGTTGGGAAGCTGATGTTCACTTCGTTGCCAACACTGTAGATAACGGTACCAGCAAGTGCTGATGCGTTAACAGATCCGCTAGTAACATGCAGGACAAAACGTGACTCGATTGTGCCTTGCTCAGCATCAAATGTGTAAGCAGGCTCAACACTTAGGTCGATCAGTTTGCGCAGTTTGCGGTCTTCGAGCATTACTTTTTTGCCATTGCTGAAGTTGCTGATCTCAGTAGCTGTGATCGTGAACGTTCCGTTGTTAGCAAGTTTGATACCCATCGGGATAACACGGTCAGCAGTAGTGGCAGCCTGAGCGTTTACGATCATTGGGCTGTTGCCAACCATGGTGTAAAGGCTAGGGACTTCAGCTACTTCTGAGTGCATTTTCTCAGCATCAAAGCCGTCAAGTTGCATCTCTGCACCAGCTTGGGTATAAACAACAGCTTCGTCGTTATAACCATTGCCAGCAATTTGCATCCTGATCATCTCGGTATGGCTGGGAACAGCCTCGCGGAGGAAGGTGTTGGTGAAGGTATTGACACGGATCGAGTTGTTGAAAACAACCGGAGCACCTGTTGTACCTACAGAGTTGCGCTTCAGGATAAATCCTTGACCAGGAGCGATGATGTTGTTAGCACCGTTGGCAGTGACACCAGCAGCAGTGATCGTACCATAGACGTTGGTTACGCTATTCCAGATCCAAGCAGCCATAGTACTGCTTGTCGTGTTGCCAGGGATTGCGACAGCAGCAGACCAAGAGATTGGAGACGGATATGGGTTACCAACTGCGTTCCAGCCAGTGATTGGGCCACCAACTACGAAGGGAGAACGTACCAACTCAGCAGTTCTTGTGCCTGTGTTAGCAGTGCCAACGAAAGTGCTAGTGCGGACACCAGTGTTGAACACCAAGTGGCTAGACTGTGGCAACAAGGTGATGTTGCTACACAATACAGGGACAGTCAACCAAGTGTTGGTAGGCTCGTCAAAGCGACGGACACCAGAGCAGAATGCACCATAAGAAGACATACGAGCACTTGTAACTGGAGTGCTAAGCAGGCGGAAGCTGCCAGAGTTGTAACGCTCGAAACGGACGTTGCCAGAAACTGAACCAGTGAAGCTTGGGCTGAAATCATCGATCAAACCAGTTTTAGTAGCTGTAGATACGATTGTGATTCTGCCAGCACTAGCTAGTACACCAGCCTTGAGGTTAAGAGCACCAGCAATACGGCTAGCAGCAGATACAGTTACACCGTTGGTGTTGTCGATCGTCAGGTTGTTAGCACCTGTAAAGCCATCACCAGTTACCTGCGCGCTTGTACCATTAAAGGTATAGTTAGCACCAGTATTGAAGGTACGGGTACCAGCATTCTGGAAGGCACCAGCATTACCTGTTGTGGTCAGACCAGCAGCATCAGAGATAGAAAGGTTAGCACCGTTACCGACAGATACGTTACCCGAACCTGTAAGGGCGGCACCGTTTGCAAGGACCAGCGTGCCACCGTTCTGGACGGTGAACGAAGTACCGAAATCAAGAGCAGAGTTGATGGTAGCAACACCTGTGCTAGCGATCGTGATGCTGTTGTACAGACCAGCAGAAACTGGGCGTGTTGTGCTCACGACAAGGTCAGCTGGGGCAGCAAAACCAAGCAATTTAGGGTTGCTAAAGTCAGCACCATTGAGGTCAGCCGAGTTAGGCTTAAGGGTGAAATCAACAGTTGAGAAGTCGATCTGGCCAGCAGCACCAGTGATGTTGCCGGTGTAGAACGGCTGAGTCAGACCAGTTGCAGCATTGCTAGACGAGTTGTTGAAGGCAGCAGTATTGAACCAGTTTGCAGTAGTAAATGCAGCACTGTTGTACTGAAGACCAGTCGGTACGTTTGTCTGAGCAGCCAGAACATCAGGGCTGGAGTTGATGCTGATGCTCGTGTTACGGATAGAAAGTGAGTCAGCAACGGCTTTTGTCTGAGTCGATGGAGTAAGCGAAGCAGCACCATTAACCAACTGGATGCCAGTAGGATAACCAAACACCAATGAGTTAAACAAAGAGGTACTAACGCTAGAGCGAAGCTCGAGGCCACGACCATATTTGTGGGTACCTGGCAGGCTGTTACGGGTTTCGCCAACACGGATTGGGCCAACAAGCGTAACGTTGCTCAGGACAGGACGAGTGATCGGTTGTGGGTTACGTGCATTAGGCGTTTTGCCTGTGCCAGCGGTAGCAGTTAGGCCAGTGTTGTTATCATGCTCAAAACCATTGCTAGTACCTGCCTGATCCGAATACGAAGGGTGACGAACACCAAGGGCAAATTGCACACGGCCATTGTAGCCTTCGTCCATATCAAAATCATCATCAACACCAGCAAGGGCGATCAGGTGCTTGCCATTGACAGAGCCGCCAAACCACTCAAACGAGTCATCGTTAGCATAGCTAACCTGTACGTAATCAACCTCTGTTGCACTACCAACAGCTGCGAAAGTGATGCCGTTGATTTCTTGGTTAGGCAAGAAGTTGTAGCCACCGTACTCAACACGTACATATTTCAGGATACCTGAGTTGTCAGCTGTATCAGAGCCACCGTAGGTTGCGTAAGGGTCGTTTGGCAAGGCCTCATATTGTCCGACACCGTCTTGCAAACCAGCTTGGTTACGAAGGTTAGTTTTGGCTTTACCAATGATGATCAAGCCAGCCCAGTCGCCAGTAACGCGGCTACCAGCAGGTTTGCCAGACGTAAAGACGATCGGGTTAGCGGCAGTACCTTCAGCAATGATCTTGCTACCTTGAGTAATGATCAGACCAAAGTTGTCAGCAGGTTGTCCACTCGAGTTACCACGGATAACGGTACCAGCCTGGATGGTAAGCGTCGCATCGTTCCGGACGTGGATGATGCCTGAGCAATAGTAAACGTTGTTACTAGTCCAGGTAGTATTGGTGGTGATGTCATTAGATACAACCACAACATTGGCACCAACGCCATTGTCTCCAGGATAGATCGTTGACTGTGGTGTCCAGTTAGCCCAACCAGAAGCCCAGTTGGTAGTACCCATAGCACCTTTGAAGCTAACCTGCTCAAAAAACTGATTCGAAGAGGCAGAAGGAACAACTGGCTTCAGGAAATTAGCCAATTTAGGATCGGTGAACTCAGCACCAGACTGGTAGGCACTACCTACAGTTGGGGAGTAGTCAACACCTGCAAAGCTAATTTGGGAAGCCGCACCAGACGTTGTGCCAGTGTATGATGGATTAACCAAGTTAAAATTACCACTGCCTGTTACAGTAGTATTGTCAAAACCTTGCGTGGCCCACCAAGTTGCAGTCGTGAAGCTGAAAGGCGAACCATTATATGTGGTTGGCACGTTGCTCTGTCCAAACAAAACGTCAGGGGTGCTATTGATACTTGCTGCTACATTGTTAAAGGTAACAGAGTCAACAGAAGCCTTGGTATGGGTAGATGGCGAAATGCTAGCGGCACCGTTCTGGAACTGCACGGCTGTAGGATAACCATAAACGATCGAGTTAAACAAGGATGTGCTGTTGTTCGAACGCAGCAAGACACCAGTGCCATACTTGTGGTTACCCGGCAAGTCATTACGAGTCTGGCCAGCACGGATAGGACCAACTAGGGTCACGTTGCTGAACACAGGACGAGTAACAGGGGCAGGGTTGTTAACGTTTGGCACTTTGCCAGTACCCGCAGCTGCGGTACGTCCGGTGTTGTTGTCATGCTCAAAACCGTTGCTTGTACCAGCTTGGTCAGAAAATGATGGATGACGAACACCTAGTAAAAACTGACCCTTACCAACATAACCTTCGTCACAGTCAAAATCATCGTCAACACCAGCAAAAGCTATTAGGTGCTTGACATTCACGGCGCCGCCAAACCACTCAAAAGAGTCGTCATTGGCGTAGCTAACCTGTACGAAGTCAACAGTTGTACCTGAGCCAACAGCAGCAAAAGTCAGACCGTTGATCTCTTGGTTAGGCAGGTAGTTAAAGCCAGCATACTCAATCCTGACATACTTTAATGTACCAGAGTTGTCTGCATTGTTGTTGCCACCGTAAGCGGCTGCAGGATCGTTCGGCAGGGCCTCGTATTGTCCTTGGCCATCTGGTAAGCCAGCTTGGTTCCGGAGGTTGGTGATGCCATTACCAATAAGCAAGATACCAGACCAGTCTCCAGCTGCACGAGCACCAGGTGCCGCACCAGACGTGAAGACGATTGGCTGAGCTGCGGTACCCACGGCATTGATCTTACCCCCTTTATTTACGATAAGGGTGAACTTGTCAGCAGCCTGACCGCTGTTGTTACCACGGATGATGGTACCTGGCTCAATCGTGAGGGTAACACCACTCAAAACGTGAATCGTGCCAGTGGCCGTATATACGTTTGTGCTTGACCAAGTCGTGTTGGTGGTGATGTCACCACTAACATTGACCGGTGTCCTGACTGGTCCACCAGCATCGCCAGCATACACTGTCGAGTTGGGCGTCCAGTTGGCCCATGGGCTTGTCCAGTTAACAGTACCTATGGCACCGCGATAGCCTACTTGGTCGAAAAACTGCTGTCCGTAACTGACAGCTGTCATCAGCAAAGCAGCAACTGCTAATACTAGTTTTTTCATGATAGGGATGAAATGATTTGAGATACAAGATTACGGCCTCACCATTACAAGGATATTATTCGGTCGGAATCATTCTGTTAACCAATCAACCTCCAAATCATGATTTCTTAATGCCAACTTTTGGCCGACATTACTAGATCAATCCTAGTTAACGCCTATGTTAACATAGCATCATCAATCCGCTCTCCATTTACACATTCCGATCATCAATCTGGCGAAAAACGCTCCACAGCAGGCTTAATGGTCAATTTTAGGCAACTAGATGACAACAATTAGGGTACTTAATATTAGCATAACCTTTACCAATGCGTTAAGTAAATGTCCCACAAATGATCAATAAAAAAGACCACGGGTGCATCCCATGGCCTTTTCGTCGAATCTTGCCGTGCTAGGGGCTGTACTTGTATCAAAATGTATAGGCGAGTGACAGACTTAGGGTCCGCCCGTTCCGGAAGACGTAAGATTTGATATCTAAGTCGTCTAGTTTGCCATTCAGGTTGCGGTCCTGGTACATGACCAAGTCTTGGGCCAGCAAATCCCCCATGATGAACCGGAACTGAAGGTGCTTGTACAGGCTTTTGCTTATCGACAGGTCCAGCACGTCTCTCGGATTTTCCCAGATCAAACCACCTGCAGCGTTAGACGTAATCACAATTCTACGGCCAAACTTGTTATAGGTAAGCTGAGCATCAAGGCCAAGGTCTTCGTTGTTGTATTGCAGACCGACATTGATCAGATAAGGGGACTGACCTTGCAGGGGACGGTCCAACAATATACTGGCTGTCCCTGGCAGTACCTCTAGGTTAACCTTGCTATTGATGTAGGCATAGTTGCCAAACAGGGTAATGTCATTAAGCGCTTTGGTACCTAATAGTTGCTCTGCAAAATCAAGCTTTAGCCTTGCCTCTAGCTCGATACCATAATTGTTGGCCTCCTTCGTATTAAAGTAAGACAGTTGCTTGCCACCTGCGTTGTCGTAGATAAAGAACTCAACAGGCTTGCTGAAGTACTTGATAAATGGGTTGACCGAGATCAAGGATCCGTTATCAAAATAGTATTCGGCCTTAAAATCCCAATTATTGATGCGGGTACGCTCCAACTTGGGGTTCCCGACTACTACTAGGTTGTAATTAATTTCATAAAAGGCCAAGGGAGCAAACTCCCGAAACTCAGGCCGTGACAACGTCTGCGAAAAACTACCCCTCAGCACTAGTTTGTCCGTGAGGTTATAGACCAGATTGACGGAAGGCAAAAGATCGTTCCAGGTAGTATCCACCTTGATCTTTTGGCCTAGCGAAGCAGAGGTTAGCTTTTGGTTGAAAGTCTCGTAGCGTGCACCCCAGATGATGTGAAGTTTGTTGCTGAACCATTTATGGTCAAACATCAAGAAGGCCGCCCGCCAATCGCTACTAGCAGTATATACATCAGACGGCTGCGTGGACTCACGTTGCAACAAGGTCGAGTCAGAGAAGTTCTCGTTCGCAAAAATGCTCCCTGGGTCCTTTTTCAGGATCGGCAACAACGCACTAGGGTTGACGTTAGTAGCCTGCACATACAGGAAGTTACGGGCATCAAAACTGCGACGCCTATCCATCAGGAAAAGACCTGCCTTGACACTAGTGCCTATTTCTTTGATCGGAGCCAAGAAATTAACATTGATGCTACGGCTATTTTCCCTTAGCGTGGAAAAGAACCTACCAGATAAGCCAGGATTAAAAGAGGCACCATTAGAGAATGATCCGACACGGGCCTGATATTGATTACCAGACCAGTTCACAGGGTCAGGATCTGGTTTGAAGGTCGTTGTATCATAAAACACCCGCTTGAAGTCCGGAGTCTCGCGCAACATGTCGTTGTAGCCGAGGGTATAATTCAGTTTCAGATTGCGCTCGCCAAAGAGGTGCTCGCCTGCAAATTGCGAGTTAAGGATGCGATTGGATTGGTAATAGTAAAAATAGTCTTTACCATAAACCTCCTTCTGCCCACCATCACTGATTTCTTTACGATCCCTGATCACATTTTGCGACTCGGACGAAAGGCTAAACATATTCTTGATCGAGAACTTGTTACGCAAGCCAACCTTGTAGGTCAAGTTCAGGATACCCGCATTGATGACGTTGACCTTGTAGTTATCAAACCCGATGCTGTCTTGGTCAAGGGCACGGGTGGTATCCTCTTTACCAGTAACAGGGTCCGTCACGAAACTTTTGGGCAAGTAAGATAAGCTCGGGGTATACCGCAGGCTATTACTATAAGTGTAAAAGGCAATTAGGCCGAAATCATTACCCAAGATCTTGAAACGGTCTGCATAGCCCGCCTGAAGACTGTAGTTAGGCCGTCCTTTGCTAGTTGTGGCCTCAAAGTTGTTGTTGAACAATATACTTTGAGCTGCAAGCTTTAGCGCATCCTTACCACGCCCTTGTAGCCGCACAGTAGAGTCAAACGGCAACAACCCACCTGGTAATGAGCGTGTCCCACCGTCGTAGCCCAGCCAGTCGGTACTGCTGGTAGGGCCTTGGCGAAAGTCCTGACCAGTCGTGAGGCTATGCGTTTGGCCACCAAGCTGCAAAAAGATGGTACGCTCGAACGGAATTTCCTTGGTATTGATCTGGACCAACCCACCACCGAAGTCACCGGCCATGTCAGGCGTAGCAGTTTTAGAAATGATAATATTCTCGACCACAGCCGACGGGATCAAGTCTAGCGAAAAGGCCTTGCGGTCAGCTTCTGAGCTTGGCAGAGGCACCCCATTGAGGTATCCTAGGTTATATCTGTCAGCCAAACCACGGACGATTGCGTATTTGTTATCCTGGATACTTGCGCCAGATACGCGCTTAAGCGCATCAGCTACTGTTTTGTCTGGTGTCCGCCTAATGACCTCTGCGGATAAACCACTGCTGACAGCATCGGCATTCCGGAGCTCGAGTTGCAAGAACTCACTACTGCTCTTTTTAACCTTCGCCACGACCTCAATCTCGGCCGTTGACGAAACAGCCTCGACCATTGCGGCATTAAGCAAGGTGGTGCTGCCAGCCTTGACGACGATGCCATCAAACTCTTGGGTTTGATAACCTAGCTGGCTAATACGTATAGTATAGGTACCAGGGTCCAAGCTCAGGACAAACTTTCCGTTGATGTCGGTAGTAGTACCCTTGGTGCTTGTCGGCACTGCCACGATAGAACCTGGTAGCTCCTCGGCAGTGGCTTTGTCAATAACCTTGCCTGCTATGGTGCCCTTTGGGGGGGCAGCCTGCTGTGCCCAGCCCGTATTTGGCGCAAGGCTTATGGCCCAAAAACCAACCAACAACACTACTAACTGCCTGATGGATAACATACTTTTTGATTAAGATATCTTTGGCAGCCATGCGTCTGGCTGCAAGCGACAAAATTGCGACCTCTACATAAAGAATAGACCAACCATAGGTTATGAATATAATATCAAAACGAGAGCACACCCCATCTTTGATAACGGATTGTTATTATCTCCATCGAAATTTGGTAACAATATATACTGTTGTTTGCAGGCTAATTAGTAGTGCTAACCAAACAAGATCAACCAAGCACTATTATAAGGCCATACCCCTAAAAGGACATCATGAACGCAGGTATTACATCAGGAAGTGTTGCCGGACTGGACATACATCCACATTTGCGTAAACATGTCATCAACCAGATCATTGCGGGAATGTTAGCCTATTTTGTTGTAAATATTACGCATTTATTAACGCAATTTATCCTGAGTGGTTTATTGGGTTTCCGGGCCGTTTTGTACAGCCATAAACTGGACTTACGGCTCAACCCCGGAGGCACCAACCTAGCTACGATTACCCTATTATATAATGGTGTCATCCTGATTTTCTTGCTGACCTTGGTTTGGTTCGCTAGCCAGTCTCGCCGCCCACCGATCGGCATACCGTTTTTGCGGCAGCTTGGGTTTTGGCTCCGGATATTTGCGCTTTGTTACGTCTGTGGCGGCCTGATCGCTGATGCCTTATTGGGTGAGGGTCTCGCTTATGCGGTGGGGATGCTCGGTTTCGACAAACGCCTATTGTACCTAATGGTACCCCTAATGACCATTGCCTTGCTGGTCAACACCCAGCGGATCGGCTTCTGGTTGTTCTCCACCACCCTATCACCTAGCATGATCAGAGAGGACAAAAAAGGCACTTATATAATATATGTAGGCCTCTTGCCTTTAGCCATTATCAGCATCCTGAGCTTAGGCCTGTTTGGCATACACGAACATCGTATGCTAGGTATGCTAGGGGCCACCTTACTAGTCCTTTTGACCCTACTACTGACATGGCAAAAACATGTAATCCCGACGATATCGCGTAACCGCATCAATCGGTATGGGGTGGCCTGGCCCATTCTGTTCTTGGTCTTGGTCGGTACCTGCCTGATGGTGATTGGCCGTTTCAGAGGGATTTCATCAACACGGTTTTTCAGCCCTGTCAGTACCACTGTCATGCGCTAGCTCTTTGCTTCTTCCACAATTTCTATTGTCCATTTATACCATTTCAATTTACTCAAACCTCAGGGTTATGATCTCAATCAAAAAAGCAGTGCTTAGTCTGGCCCTCGGCTGTGCCAGCATTGCGGCAGGTGCACAAACCACCTGGACCGACTCGGTCACCGTAGGTACCAAAACGGCTGCCAACAATAGTGTCCCTACTAAGTTCAAGGTCTGGGTACCAACAGGTGTCACAAACCCTAAAGGGATTATCTTGGCTTCTGGTGCGACAGACTCGCGCCTGACCAAAGGTCGCCCATTTACAATTTCGCCCGAGATCAGGGCCGCAGCCACCAACCAAAGCCTCGTCATCGTTGGGTTCTGGACCGCTAACGCAGACACCGCCCTCGCCGTTGGTTTTAACCCAACATTAAACCACCAAGACTCCTTGGCGAAAGCCCTTACACTGCTTGGTAGCAGCACAAGCCTTAACCTAACAGCCGCAACGGTTATTACCTTCGGTCATGGTCGTGGTGCTGGCTTTGCTCAGCAGTATGCCATGTTCGCTCCAACCAAAGTGGCTGCCGTCATCAGCTATCATGGGTTCAATATTGTTAACCCTGCTTGGGTTAGCACAGCCCCATATAGCCCAGCCGTTAATAACCTAAA